>NZ_JBHYMF010000231.1:0-9827 GCF_042742855.1 Streptomyces sp. NPDC058877
CGCCGGGGGCCCGTCGCGCCGTGTGACACTCGCCGTGCGCCAATCAAGGTCTTGACGGGAACCAAGCCGAAAGCGTCCCCTTAGAGTTCACATGTTGGAGAAAACGGTGGGAGTGAGTGAGTCGATGGAGACTCCGGGTTCGCAGACGTCTCTGCACAGGGCCAATCTCGAACGGGTCGTCCGGGCGGTGCGCATGGCGGGCTCGCTCACCCAAGCGGAGATCGCCAGGACGACGGGTCTCTCCGCCGCCACGGTCTCCAACATCGTGCGGGAGTTGAAGGACGGCGGCACCGTCGAGGTCACGCCCACCTCCGCGGGGGGCCGCCGGGCCCGCAGCGTCTCGCTCTCCGGTGACGCCGGCATCGTGATCGGAGTGGACTTCGGTCACACCCACCTCCGCGTCGCCGTCGGCAACCTGGCCCACCAGGTGCTCGCCGAGGAGGCCGAGCCGCTCGATGTGGACGCCTCCGCGGCCGAGGGCTTCGACCGGGCGGAGCAGCTGGTCAAGCGGCTGATCAGGGCCACCGGGATCGGCCCGGACAAGGTGATCGGGGTCGGGCTCGGCGTCCCCGGCCCCATCGACGTCTCCTCCGGGACCCTCGGTTCGACCTCCATCCTGCCGGGCTGGAGCGGCATCAACCCCGCCGACGAGCTCTCCGGCCGGCTCGGAGTGCCCGTGCACGTCGACAACGACGCCAACCTGGGCGCGCTCGGCGAGCTCGTCTGGGGCGGCGGCCGGGGAGTGAAGGACCTGGCGTACATCAAGGTGGCCAGTGGCGTCGGCGCCGGTCTCGTCATCGACGGGCGGGTCTACCGGGGACCCGGCGGCACCGCCGGGGAGATCGGACACATCACCCTCGACGAGTCCGGCCCCGTCTGCCGCTGCGGCAATCGCGGCTGCCTGGAGACCTTCACCGCCGCACGGTACGTGCTCCCGCTGCTGCAACCCAGCCACGGCCCCGACCTGACCATGGAGAGGGTCGTCCAGCTGGCCCGGGAGGGCGATCCCGGCTGCCGTCGGGTGATCGCCGACGTCGGGCGCCACATCGGCAGCGGCGTCGCCAACCTCTGCAACCTCCTCAACCCCAGCCGGGTGGTGCTCGGCGGGGACCTCGCCGAGGCCGGAGAACTGGTCCTCACGCCCATCAGGGACTCCGTCGCCCGCTATGCGATCCCGAGTGCGGCCAGGCAGCTCTCCCTCGCTCCGGGGGCGCTGGGCGGGCGTGCCGAGGTGCTCGGCGCGCTGGCCCTCGTGCTGAGTGAAATGGGCGATTCGACCCTGTTGGAGAGCGCGCTGCCCGCAGCGGCGCCCGGCTCCCGTCTTGCCTTCACTTAGATAACGAACACCGTCGTTGTCATCTCGTTAAGAATTTACTTCTTGACGTCAACGTTGCAGCCGAGTTGACTTCGTGCCACCTCGGCCGCAACGTCGCGGCCTCGTCAGGGAGGCAACCCACATGAACGCAGTGACGCGTCGCGCCGTCATAGCCACGGCCGCGGTCTCGATGGCCCTCTCGCTCGCCGCCTGCGGCCAGGCCGGCGGCGGCGACAGCGAAGACAAGGGCAGCTCGACCAAGATCGGTCTGCTCCTGCCGGAGAACAAGACCTCGCGCTACGAAGCCCTGGACAAGCCGCAGTTCGAGAAGGCCGTCATGGACGCCTGTGACGACTGCGACGTCGTCTACAACAACGCGGTCTCCGACGTCGTGAAGCAGAAGCAGCAGTTCGACCAGCTCATCGCCGACGGCGTCAGGGTCATCGCCCTCGACCCGGTGGACGCGGCCAAGGCCGCCGGCTGGGTCAAGGACGCGAAGGCCAAGGGCGTCAAGGTCGTCGCGTACGACCGTGCCGTCGAGGGTGCCGACGCCTACGTCAGCCACGACAACAACAAGGTCGGCGAGCTCCAGGGCCAGGCCCTGCTGGCCGCGCTCGGCGCGAAGGCCGCCACCGCCAACGTGGTGATGATCAACGGCGACGAGAAGGACCCGAACGCCGGCCTCTTCAAGAAGGGCGCCCACAGCGCCCTCGACGGCAAGGTCGGCAAGATCGCCTACGAGGCCTCCGGCGAGTGGGACCCGAAGATCGCGGGCGAGAAGATGTCCGCCGCCATCTCCTCGGTCGGCAAGGACAAGATCGGCGCCGTCTACTCGGCGAACGACGGCATGGCCGGCGGCATCATCACCTCCCTGGAGAACGCCGGCATCAAGGGCATTCCGGTCGGCGGTCAGGACGCCGAGGTCGCGGGCATCCAGCGGATCATCGCCGGCAGCCAGACCTTCACCATCTACAAGTCGCCGCTCCAGCTGGCCCCCGAGGCCGCCAAGTTCGCGGTCAACCTGCTCAAGGGCAAGGAGCTCGGCGCCCAGGGAGAGACCGACGGCGTGCCGTCCACGCTCTTCGCGCCGGTCGTGGTCGACAAGGGCAACATCCAGTCCACCGTCGTCTCGGACGGCATCTACCGGGCCGCGGACCTCTGCACGGCGGACCTCGCCGCCAAGTGCACCGAGCTGGGCATCAAGTAACCCGGCCCGCCCCGGCCGGGCCCCGAGCGGGCCCGGCGCCACGGATCCCGGAGCGAGTCGCCCCTCCAGGCGGGCGCCGCCCGACCTTGCGTACAGAGGGTGAAGACCCCCGGTAACCCAGGTCGGCGTACGACGAAGGGATCCGCCCCCTCAGCCCGTCCGGTCCCCGGCCGACCCAGACCCCGCTGTCGGTCCGGGGGCCGGACGAGCCCAGCCCCCCTCGAACTTTGGCGCTGCACCGGCGGCGCGACATGCCGCCGCCCGCGGGCGGCGAAGGAGTTGGTTCACGTGTCCCAGACGCCCGTGTTGGCGTTGCGCGGGATCTTCAAGCGATTCGGAGCGGTCCAGGTCCTCTCCGGTGTCGACCTCGAAGTCCACGCAGGAGAGGTCGTCGCCCTCGTCGGCGACAACGGAGCGGGAAAGTCCACGCTGGTCAAGACGATCGCCGGTGTGCACCCCATCGACGAGGGCGTCATCGAGTGGGAGGGCGAGCGGGTCGAGATCCAGCGCCCGCACGACTCCCAGAACCTCGGCGTCGCGACCGTCTACCAGGACCTCGCGCTCTGCGACAACCTCGACGTCGTCGCCAACCTGTTCCTCGGCCGCGAGATCAAGAAGGGCAGCGTCCTCGACGAGGTCGCCATGGAGAAGCGGGCCAAGGACCTGCTCTCCACGCTCTCCATCCGCATCCCCAGCGTCCGGATCCCCGTCGCCGCCCTCTCCGGCGGCCAGCGCCAGGTCGTCGCCATCGCCCGCGCCCTGGTCGGCAACCCCAAGATCGTGATCCTGGACGAACCGACCGCCGCGCTCGGCGTCGAGCAGACCGCGCAGGTCCTCGACCTGGTCGAGCGGCTGCGCGAGCAGGGCCTCGGCGTCATCCTCATCAGCCACAACATGGCCGATGTGAAGGCCGTCGCGGACACCGTGGCCGTCCTCCGCCTGGGCCGCAACAACGGCACCTTCCCGGTGGCCACCACCACGCACGAAGAGATCATCGCCGCGATCACCGGTGCCACGGACAACGCCGTGACCCGCCGCCAGGCCCGCAACGCGGAGGTAGCGAAGTGAGCACGACCCCCCGTACCTCCGAGGACACCGTGCCGGAGCCCCGTGCGGAGGAGGCGGCGACGGCGAGCGCGATCCCCGCCGTCGACCCCCGCCTCCTCGTCCGGGAGCAGGGCTTCAAGGGCTACGTCGACGAGTTCAAGCGCAAGATCCGCTCCGGCGAGATCGGCTCGCTGCCCGTGGTCGTCGGCCTGATCGTCATCGGAATCGTCTTCCAGGCACTCACCGGCAACTTCATCACCTCGTACAACCTCGACCAGATCACGCTGTACGCGGTCGGCCCCGGCATCATGGCCGTCGGCATCGTCTTCGTCCTGCTGCTCGGCGAGATCGACCTCGCCGTCGGCTCCGTGGCCGGTCTGGCCGGCTCGGTCTGGGGAGTCCTCGCCACGGACGTGCCGGACTCCCTCGCCATCCTCCTCGGCATCCTGTCCGGCACCCTGATCGGCGCCTTCCACGGCATGGTGTTCGCCAAGATCGGCGTGCCCGCCTTCGTCGTCACCCTCGCCGGCTTCCTCGGTTGGGCCGGTCTGCAGACCTGGGTGATGGGCTCCAGGTCGACCATTCCCACCCCGATCGGCAGCTTCGTCGCCGACCTCACCAAGTACTACTTCTCCGACGTCGCCGCCGCGTACGGCCTCGCCGTGGTCGTGATCGCCGCCTTCTACCTCGCCCAGCTGCGCGAGGCCCGCCGCCGCAAGGCCGCCGAGCTGCCGCACCGCCCGCAGAGCGAGATCGTCCTGCGCACCGCGGTCCTCGCGGTCCTGGTCCTCGTCGCCGCCTACGGCTTCAACCAGGAGCAGGGCCTTCCGCTCTCCCTGGTGATCTTCCTGGCGATCCTGCTGATCACCGACTTCGTCCTGCGCCGCACCACCTACGGCCGCCAGGTCTTCGCCGTCGGCGGCGGCATCGAGGCCGCCCGCCGCGCGGGCATCAACGTGTCGTGGATCCGGATCTCGGTGTTCATGGTCTCCGGCACCCTCGGCGCCATCGGCGGCCTCTTCCTCGCCTCCGCGACCGGCGGCGCCGACCGCTCCCTCGGCGGCGGCAACCAGCTGATGATGTGCATCGCCGCGGCGGTCATCGGCGGCACGTCCCTGTTCGGCGGACGCGGCAAGGTCTGGTCGGCCCTCCTCGGCATCCTGGTCATCCAGTCGATCGTCCAGGGGCTCAACCAGCTCAACCTGTCCTCGAACGCGATCCAGTACATGATCACCGGCGCGGTCCTGCTCATCGCGGTGATCATCGACTCGGTCTCCCGCCGCACGCAGAAGACCGCGGGCCGCGCCTAGCACCTCCCCCGCGCGCGTAACGCTCGCCACACCCGCCCGGCGCCGTGTGGATCAGCGGCCGTCGGCCATGAGGGTGAGCCCTCATCCCCGGCCCGATGCCCACGATCCAAGACGGAACATTAGACTCGACAAATCGGCAAGCTCGACCAGCTCAAAGCAAGGAGGCACGGGTGGCTCTGCTGACCCGTATCAGGGGACCGCGAGATCTGGACCGGCTCTCCCCGGAACAGCTGGACCAGCTGGCCGACGAGATCAGGACGTTCCTCGTGGACGCCGTCTCCAAGACCGGCGGTCACCTCGGTCCCAACCTCGGCGTGGTCGAGTTGACCATCGCCCTGCACCGGGTGTTCGACTCCCCGAAGGACAAGGTCCTCTGGGACACCGGCCACCAGAGCTACGTCCACAAGCTCCTCACCGGGCGCCAGGACTTCTCGAAGCTCAAGATGAAGGGCGGCCTCTCCGGCTACCCCTCGCAGGCCGAGTCCGAGCACGACGTCATCGAGAACTCGCACGCCTCCACCGTCCTCGGCTGGGCCGACGGCCTGGCCAAGGCGAACGAGGTCCTGAAGAAGGACGACCACGTCGTCGCCGTCATCGGCGACGGCGCGCTCACCGGCGGCATGGCCTGGGAGGCGCTGAACAACATCGCCGCCGCCAAGGACCGTCCGCTCGTCATCGTCGTCAACGACAACGAGCGCTCCTACGCGCCCACCATCGGCGGCCTCGCCAACCACCTGGCCACCCTGCGCACCACCGACGGCTACGAGCGCTTCCTCGCCCGCGGCAAGGACATCCTGGAGCGCACCCCGGTCGTCGGGAAGCCGCTCTACGAGACCCTGCACGGCGCCAAGAAGGGCCTCAAGGACTTCATCGCCCCCCAGGGCATGTTCGAGGACCTCGGCCTGAAGTACGTCGGCCCCATCGACGGCCACGACATCGAGGCCCTGGAGTCCGCGCTCACCCGCGCCAAGCGCTTCGGCGGCCCGGTGATCGTCCACTGCCTCACCGAGAAGGGCCGCGGCTACCAGCCCGCCCTCCAGGACGAGGCCGACCGCTTCCACGCGGTCGGCAAGATCCACCCGGACACCGGTCTGCCCATCGCCTCCTCCGGGGCCGACTGGACCAGCGTCTTCGGCGAGGAGATGGTCGCGCTCGGCAAGGAGCGCGAGGACGTCGTCGCGATCACCGCGGCCATGCTCCAGCCGGTGGGCCTCGACAAGTTCGCCAAGGCCTTCCCCGAGCGGGTCTTCGACGTCGGCATCGCCGAGCAGCACGGCGCGGTCTCCGCGGCCGGCCTCGCCACCGGCGGCCTCCACCCGGTCTTCGCGGTCTACGCCACCTTCCTCAACCGCGCCTTCGACCAGGTCCTGATGGACGTGGCCCTGCACAAGTGCGGTGTCACCTTCGTCCTCGACCGGGCCGGCATCACCGGCACCGACGGCGCCTCCCACAACGGCATGTGGGACATGTCGATCCTCCAGGTCGTGCCCGGCCTGCGGCTCGCCGCCCCGCGCGACGCCGACCAGGTCCGCGCCCAGCTCCGCGAGGCGGTCCAGGTCACCGACGCCCCGACCGTGGTCCGCTTCTCCAAGGGCGCGGTCGGCCCGGCCGTCCCCGCCCTGCGCCGGATCGGCGGCATGGACCTGCTCCGGGAGGCCGGCGCCGAGCGACCGGACGTCCTCCTGGTCTCGGTGGGGGCCCTCGCCCCGATGTGCCTGGAGATCGCGGACCTCCTCGACCGACAGGGGATCTCCACCACCGTCGTCGACCCCCGCTGGGTCAAGCCCGTCGACGAGGCCCTCGCGCCGCTCGCCGAGCGCCACCGGGTCGTCATCACCGTCGAGGACAACAGCCGCGTCGGCGGCGTCGGCTCCGCCGTCGCCCAGGCGCTGCGCGACGCCGGCGTGGACGTCCCGCTGAGGGACTTCGGCATTCCGCCGCGCTTCCTCGACCACGCCTCCCGCGGTGAGGTCCTGGCCGAGATCGGATTGACCGCCCCGGACATCGCCCGTCAGGTCACCGGCCTCGTCTCGCGGCTCGACGGAAGGTTCGAGAGCAGCACCCAGGCCGTGGAGCCCGCCCGCGACTGACGGGTCACCTCACCCGGCGTCACCCTTGGGCCGGTCGGCTCACTCTTCGGAGTGCCGACCGGCCCTTTCGCGTGCATTCTGACCACAGGGCGGGCAGCCCCACGGCAGGGAGGTACGAAGGGTGAGTACGGACCAGCAGCCACGCGCCAACTCCGGCGTCTTCCGGACCAAGACGGTCGAACAGTCGATCCGCGACACGGAAGAGCCCGAGCACGCGCTCAAGAAGTCCCTGTCCGCCTGGGACCTGACGGTCTTCGGCGTCGGCGTCATCATCGGCACCGGCATCTTCGTCCTCACCGGCAAGGTGGCCAAGGAGAACGCCGGACCGGCCACCGCCCTCGCCTTCGTCGCTGCCGGCATCGTCTGCGCCCTCGCCGCCCTGTGCTACGCCGAATTCGCCTCGACGGTGCCGGTGGCGGGATCGGCGTACACCTTCGCCTACGCCTCGATCGGCGAGCTGCCCGCCTGGATCATCGGCTGGGACCTGGTCCTGGAGTTCGCCCTCGGCACGGCGGTGGTCGCCGTCGGCTGGTCCGGCTACGTCAGATCCCTGATGGACAACATCGGCTGGCACCTGCCCGCGTGGTGGGAGGGACCCGATGTCCCGGGCGGCACCTTCGACGTCCTGGCCTTCCTGCTGGTCCTGGTGCTGACCGCCGTCCTCGTCCTCGGCATGAAGCTCTCGGCCCGGATCACCGCCCTCGTCGTCGCCATCAAGGTGACCGTCGTCATGATCGTGATCGTCGCCGGACTGTTCTTCATCGTCGGGGACAACTACAAGCCCTTCATCCCGCCGGCCATGCGACCCGAGGGCGGCACCGACGGCTGGAACTCCCCCCTCATCCAACTGATCTTCGGCTACGAGCCCACCAACTTCGGCGTCATGGGCATCTTCACCGCCGCCTCCGTGGTCTTCTTCGCCTTCATCGGCTTCGACGTGGTCGCCACCGCCGCCGAGGAGACCAAGCTGCCGCAGCGGGACATGCCCCGGGGCATCCTCGGCTCGCTCCTCATCTGCACCGTGCTCTACGTGGCGGTCGCCCTGGTCGTCACCGGCATGCAGCACTACACCGAGCTGTCCGTGAGCGCCCCGCTCGCGGACGCCTTCAAAGCCGCCGGACACCCGTTCTACGCGGGCGTGATCAGCTTTGGCGCCGCGGTGGGCCTCACCACGGTCTGTCTGATCCTGCTGCTCGGCCAGACCCGTGTCTTCTTCGCGATGAGCCGGGACGGCCTGCTGCCGCGCTTCTTCTCCGTCACGCACCCGCGGTACAAGACCCCGTACCGGCCCACCATCCTGCTCGGTGTCATCATCGCGATCGTCGCCGGTTTCACCAGCATCAACGAGCTCGCGACCCTGGTGAACATCGGCACGCTCTTCGCCTTCGTCGTCGTCGCGGCCGGCGTCATGGTGCTCCGGCGCACCCGCCCCGACCTGCCGCGGGCCTTCCGCACCCCGTGGGTGCCCGTGCTGCCGATCCTCTCCATCGCCGCCTCCTTCTGGTTGATGCTGAACCTGCCGGGGGAGACCTGGTTCCGCTTCGCCGTCTGGATGCTGATCGGCTTCGTCGTGTACTTCCTGTACGGGCGCCGTCACAGTCGGCTCGGTCAGCAGGGCCGGGAGGCACGCTACTGAGGGGAGAACCCGAAGGCGCGGCGGAGAGCGCACGGGAGGGCGGCTACAGTCGGCTCGTACCCGAACTGCTCCCGACGACCGGAGTGCTGGATCCCCCCATGGCGAATCGATCCCAGTCCCCCACCGACCGTTCCCACGGCCCCGCCCCCGTGCTCCAGGGCAGCTGGCTGACCAGAGGGGCGGAGGGCCGGTTCAGCGCCTATCTGCCCAGGGACGGCGAGGTGGTGCGCTGGACCGAGGAACCGGGCGGGGGCTGGAGCGGCCCCGTCTCCCTGGGCGGCGAAGGGCTGACCCCCTTCCTCGCCGTCGGCCAGGGAGTCGACCGTTACGTCCACCTGGTCGGCCTCCGCCCGACGGCCGGTGGCGAAGGACACGTCGAACTGGTGCACGCCGTCCAGTTCCAGACCGGCCGTCCGGCCGCTCCCTGGCGCTCCCTGGGGCACTCGAACGGCAAGAGCCCCTGGACCGGCAACCCGGCGGTCGCGGTGGACGCCCAGGGCCGCGTCCACGTCTTCATGAGGAACGGGGGCGGCGGCATCAGCGTCCGCGCCCAGAAGGACGCCGGCGGCTGGCACCCCTGGTGGGACCTGCTCGGTTCCAAGACGGATCCCCTGCCCGTCGCCGTCACCAACGGCTCGGGTCTCGTCGAGCTCTACAGTTCGCACGCCAAGGGCCTCGTCCGCTACGTGCAGCGCGAAGCCGGGGCCAAGCCGATCCGCGAGGAGCTGCTGCCCGCCTCGGTGACCATGGGCACCCTGGCGGCCGTCACCGGTCCTTCCGGGCACGTGACGCTCTTCTACCTCGACCAGGAAGACCAGGTCATGTCCTGGTCGCCGGAGCGTTCGCTGCCCCCGACCGCCCTCGGCAAGGCGGCCGGCGGCGGACGCCTGTTCGCCGCCAACTGCCTCATCGACGGCTCCGACCACACGGTCCTCGCCCAGCAGTCCGAGGACGGCCGGCTCGCACTCGCCACCCATCCCAGCGAGCAGGAGGCGGAGGGACTGACCTGGGTGGAGACCGGGGAGCGGCACGGCACCCTGGACGCCGTCCTCACCCGGGGCCTCGACGGCGGCCTGGTCACGATGGCCATGGCCGGTGGGCGGGCGCCCCTCATGGCCCGTCAGAAGGCGGGGAACGAGGGGCTGCTGCTCGAAGACTGGCGCTCCATAGGGTGAGTCCGCCCCCGTCCCGTACCACGCGGAAGGCCCCGGCACCTGAAGGA
>NZ_JBHYMF010000232.1:0-9773 GCF_042742855.1 Streptomyces sp. NPDC058877
CGACTGCGTCCGTCACGCCCGGGGCGTGACCGTCCGCCTCGTCGTCAGCTGGACGCGAGGGCTGGAGGGTGTCGATCACCCGGTTCGAGAAGCCCCACTCGTTGTCGTACCAGGCGACGACCTTGACGTGGCGACCGTCGACGCGCGTCAG
Source organism: Streptomyces sp. NPDC058877 (assembly GCF_042742855.1). Lineage (NCBI taxonomy): Bacteria > Bacillati > Actinomycetota > Actinomycetes > Kitasatosporales > Streptomycetaceae > Streptomyces > Streptomyces sp. NPDC058877. The sequence continues at coordinate 152 of NZ_JBHYMF010000232.1, forward strand.
GGCCGAGTCGAAGATCGAAGAAGCCGGGTTGCCCACGATGTCGGACGAGACCAGCGGGTCCTCCGAGTACTCGAGGACACCCGCCAGCGGGCCGGCGGCGGCGGTGCGGTAGGCCTCGAGGACATCCTCGACCGTCACCTCGCGGGAGACGGTCGTGTTGAGCTCGACGATGGAACCCACCGGCACGGGCACTCGGATCGAGTCGCCGGCCAGCTTGCCGTCCAGGTTCGGCAGTACGAGGCCGATGGCCTTCGCGGCGCCCGTCGTGGTCGGCACGATGTTGACGCCGGCGGCACGGGCCCGACGGGGGTCGCGGTGGGGGCCGTCCTGCAGGTTCTGCTCCTGCGTGTAGGCGTGCACCGTCGTCATGAAGCCGTGCTCGATGCCCGCGAGGTCGTCGAGGACGGAGGCCAGCGGCGCGAGGGCGTTGGTGGTGCACGAGGCGTTCGACACGATCGTGTGCAGATCGGCGTCGTAGGCGTCGGTGTTCACCCCATAGGCGAGGGTGACGTCGGCGCCGTCGGCCGGAGCGCTGACCAGGACCTTCTTGGCCCCGGCGTCGAGGTGGGCGCGGGCGGCTTTGGCCGAGGTGAAGCGACCGGTGGACTCCAGGACGATGTCGACGCCGAGCTCGGCCCAGGGCAGCTGTGCCGGCTCCCGCTCGGCCAGCACCTTGATGCGGTGCCCGTCGACGACGAGGGTGTCGCCGTCGACGCTGACCGGACGCCCCAGGCGGCCCGAGGTGGAGTCGTACGCGAGGAGTCGCGCGAGGGCCGTGGGCTCCGTGAGGTCGTTGACGGCGACGACCTCGAGGGAGGTTTCGCGCTCCAGCAGCGCGCGCAGCACATTGCGTCCGATGCGGCCGAAACCGTTGATGGCGATACGAGTCATGAGCGGTGTCCCTTCCGATTCGCCACCCAGGTTCGCTCGGAAGTCCCGGCTCGACCAGCGGCGCGATCGCCACGGTCCGCAAGTATCGCGCCACGATGCCACCGGGAGCCGCCGACGCCGTGCGGATGCGGTCCAGCGCTCTGACCGGGAAGGTTCACCGGAGTCAGTACGCTGAGCCCGGCTGCGGTGGACAAGGAGGTCGGCATGACGCGGAGACCGTCGACGGACGAGGCCGTGGGACTGCTCAAAAGCGAACTGGGGTCAGAGCGGCGAGCGCTTGACGATCTGGTCACGGAAGACCTGTGGCGCGCCTTCCTCCGTTTCGGCCGACGGCTGTTCGACGTCCCGGACGCACCCGACGCCGACGGCCTTCTGTTCCAATACGGGACCCACGCGTTCGACGGTCCTCCGACGTTCGCCCTGGACCTCACCCGGCAGTTCGAGGTCTCCGACAGTGATGGTGATCACGACCATTACGTGCAGGTTCATTGCGAGCTCAGATACGGACTCGCACCCGCTCTGGAGGCCCTCGGAAGCTTCGACTCGTGGTTCTTCCACGACGCCGGAGACGATCTCGAAGAGTGGGCTCAAGGACTGACCGGGCGGGCGGCGTGGGCAACGATCCACAGACTCAAGCCGACGGAGATCAGGGTGTATCAGGAGTGGGTGTAGTCGCAGACCGCCACCGTGGTGAGACGCCCTCCCCAGGGGACACCCTTCTCGCTTCGGATGCGGGCTCGTTCACGTCGTTGGGCTGCGAGGACATCGGAGTGGCGGTCGTTCTGGTGGCGAGCATTCTGATTGCGCCGGTGCAGGGAGGCGTGCAGGGCCCGGGTCTGGACCGTGTGGTGGGGGTGGTGGGAGTCGGCCAGGGCGAACTCCCACAGCGGCCCGAAGTGGGCCTCGATGGGGTCGGCCCAAAAGGCGTGGGGCGGGGTGAAGCACGGTTCGACCTTGTTCTTCGCCGCCCACCTGCGGGTCTTCCAGCAGGTTGAAGAGCGAGCTAGTCGCCCTGCGCGAAGGTGCGTCGGTACTCGCTCGGCGTGGTGCCCAGGATGTGTTGGAAGTGGAGCCTCAGATTGGCGCCCGTGCCCAGGCCGACGTCGGAGGCGATCTGTTCCACTCCGCGCTCGGACCGTTCGAGCAGTTCACGGGCCATGTCGATGCGGGCGCGCATGACCCACTGCATCGGCGTGTACCCCGTGTCCTCGACGAAACGGCGCGAGAACGTCCGTGCCGACACCGCAGCGTGCCGGGCGAGGATCTCCAGGGTGAGCGGCTCGCCGAGTCGGTGCAGCGCCCACTCCCGAGTGGCGGCGAACCGCTCGCCGAGTGGTTCCGGCACGCTCCTCGGCACGTACTGTGCCTGGCCACCGCTGCGGTACGGGGCGGCGACGAGGCGCCGGGCCGCATGGTTCGAGGCGGCCACGCCGAGGTCCCCCCGCAGGATGTGCAGGCAGAGGTCGATGCCCGAAGCGGCACCGGCGGACGTCAGCACGCTGCCTTCGTCGACGAAGAGGACGTTCTCGTCGACGTGGATCATCGGGCGTCGGGTCGCGAGGGCCCGGGCGTAGTGCCAGTGCGTCGTGGCGCGCTTGCCGTCGAGCAGCCCGGTCGCGGCGAGGGCGAAGGCACCCGTCGAGATGGCGGCCAACCGTGCACCCCGGTCGTGTGCGGCGATCAGCGCGTCGACGACGGCCCGGGGCGGCTCCTCTCGGTCCGGGTGGCGGTAGCCCGGCACGAAAACGATGTCGGCCCATGCGAGCGCTTCCAGACCGTGGGCGACCTGGTAGGAGAGACCGTCACCACCGGCCACCAGCCCGGGTTCCGCTCCGCACACCCGGACTTCGTACGGCATGCTCGCCCGGGTCGTGAACACCTGTGCGGGGATGCCGACGTCGAGGGGCTTCGCGCCTTCCAGCACGAGGACGGCGACACGGTGGAGACGAGGAGCTGACACGTCTACGAGGGTACGCGGATCATTGTCCTTGCTGGTCAGCGGGCCGGCCGGACGGTCCCGTCGCCGAACCCCAGGGAGCCGAGGCGCCCGGGACGGTGCACCTCACCGTGAGGACAGCGAGCGGGCCCATGTGCATCCGACTCCGCCCGTTCTACCCGCGCGTCGTGTCAACTCCTCTTTCCCATCAGCCCATTGGATGGAGAAGCATCTGCGGCCAGCGCCATGACCGGACTCTTCGGAGGGGTCGTCCTTCGTCGGGGGCCAGCCCCGGAAGGGCTCTCCTTGGGTGGCCGCCCAAGCACACGAACGAAGCGAAACCGTCCGAAAATCGCCCCCGGCATCAGGAACCGATCGCCGGCAGCGGCACTCCTGCTCATTGACCACGGGGGCACCCGTTTCCGCGTCCACCCCATCGGGTGCCGCTCCGATCGTCTGGGAAGAAGCCGAGGAATCACCGTGCCCCTGCCTCCACACCGCCGCCTGGCCGTGAGCATCACTGCAATCGCCGCTCTGGCCTCCGCCGTCATCCCCACCACCAGTGCGTTCGCCGCTCCCCTCGCTCCCGCCGCAAGGACTTCGCCGGCGGTCCCCGCCCCTGACATGGAAGGTGTGGTCGCCGCGCTCGACTCGGCCATGGCCAACGGCGCGCCGGGGGCCATGGCCCGGTTCACCGGCCCCGGCGGGGTCGAAACTCGGGCCGTCGGAGTCCGGAACCGGACATCGGGAGCACCGATGGACACCCATGCACGGTTCCGGATCGGCAGCGTCAGCAAGACCTTCTCCACGGTCGTGTTGCTCCAGTTGGTGGAGGAGGGCCGACTGGAACTCGACGCACCCGTCAACCGGTACCTGCCCGGGTTGCTCCCCGACGACCGCATCACGGTCCGGCACCTGCTCACCCACCGCAGCGGGCTCGCGGACTACACGAACGCCATGTTCGAGGAGACCGTGCCCGGTTTCGAAGCCGTGCGGAACCGGGTGTTCAGCTATCAGGAGCTGGTGGACCTCTCCTTGAGCGAGCCCCGGACCACCGAGCCGGGCCAGGCGTACCGGTACTCCAACGCGAACTTCGTGGTCGTCGGCATGCTCATCGAGAAGCTCACGGGCAGGCCGGTGGGCGATGCGTACGAGCGGCGCATCTTCAAGCCCCTGAAGCTGCGCAAGACCTCGTACGTCCACCCCGACACGCGCATCAAGGGGCTGCACGTGCGGGGCTACCTGCACCCGGACGCCGCCGGTGAACCCCTCGTCGACTCCACGGAGCAGACCGTGTCGTGGGCCCAGTCCGCCGGGGCGGTCATCTCCAGCCCCGCCGACCTGAACGCCTTCACCAGCGCGCTGATGCGCGGGCGGCTCCTGTCGCCGGCCATGTTGGAGACGATGACGACGGTCACCCCGACGGACTCCACCGGAACCCGGTTCTACGGGCTGGGGCTGCGCCGCTACGACCTGTCCTGTGGCACCCAGGTGTACGGACACACGGGTACCGTGCAGGGCTTCTACACATATGCGTTCTCGACCCGCGACGGTCGGCGCAGCCTTTCGGCCATGGCGAACACCTCGAACCACGGAGCCGCCAACACGGCCCTCGGCGGGACGCTGGAGGCGGCCTTCTGCGGCGCGAGGCCGGTGGTGGCACCGTCCTCGCGCGCCTCCTCCGCGCCCACGACCCGTGACGTCCAGCCGCTGCCCGCTGAGCGGGACCTTCCGGAACGCCACTGACGGTCCGTCGACGCGGCCCGGTGACCGCGTCCGGGCGGTCCCTCCGGTCGACGGCACAGGCGGAGAGTGATGATCGGGCTGGCAAATGGAGGGCGGCGGACGACGGGAGCTGGTTGTTCGCCCGTCCACCGATTGGGGTCATGGTCTACGCAATCCCGACCGGGGTGGCGCGGGAGGGTCAGCCGGAGGCGGGACGTGGCGCCAGTCGGGCGGCGCGGGTTTCCAGGTAGCGGCGCTCGGTCAGGCTGGTGGTGCCACGGGCGGCGCGGTGGTAGCACTCCCGGGCCGCCGGATGGTCGCCGGCCATCTCCAGCAGGTGTGCGCGGACCGCGTGCAGTCGGTGGTGGTCGGTGATCCGGTCGTCCGCGGCCAGCTCGTCCAGCAGGGCCAGGCCGGCCCGCGGGCCGTCGGTCATGGCGACCGACACCGCCCGGTTCAGGCTGGCCATCGGGTTCGGCGAGAGCCGCTCCAGGATCTTGTACAGCGTGTTGATCTGACGCCAGTCGGTCTCGCCGGTGCTGGGCGCCTCGTCGTGCAGCGCGGCGATGGCGGCCTGCAACTGGTAGGGGCCGAGTGTCGAGCGGGTCATCGCGTCGGTGACCAGCGCGACGCCCTCGGCGATGCGACCGCGGTCCCAGAGCGAGCGGTCCTGCTCGTCGAGCGGGATCAGCTCGCCGTGCGGGCCGGTGCGGGCGGCCCGGCGGGCGTCGGTGAGCAACATCAGGGCCAGCAGGCCGGCCACTGCGCCGTCGTCCGGCAGCAGCCGGTGCAGCAGGCGGGTCAGTCGGATCGCCTCGGCGGCCAGGTCGTCGCGCCGCAGCCGGTCTCCGGAGCTGGCGGTGTAGCCCTCGTTGAAGATCACGTACAGCACGTGCAGCACGACCCGTAGTCGCTCCACCCGATCCTGCCCGACCGGCATGGTGAATTCGCTGCCGGTGGCCCTGATCCGCTGTTTGGCCCGGCTGATCCGGGCCGCCATGGTCGGTTCCGGCACGAAGTAGGCGCGTGCGATCTCCGCAGTGGTCAGGCCGCCGACCGCGCGCAGCGTCAGCGCGATCTGCGAGGCCGGGCTCAGCGCCGGGTGGCAGCACAGGAACAGCAGGGTGAGCGTGTCGTCCCGGTTGGCCGGGGTGTCCTCGCCGGGGCCGGGCGACGTCGGATCCGGCTCCCGGGCGGCCACCTCGTCCTCGCGTCGGCGCCGGGCCTGTTCGCTGCGAATCTGGTCGACCAGGCGGCGACCGGCGACCGTGGTCAGCCAGCCGCGCGGGTTGTCCGGGACGCCCTCGGCCGGCCAGCGCGTCGCCGCGGCGAGCAGCGCCTCCTGCACGGCGTCCTCGCTCAGCTCGAACTGCCCGTACCGGCGCACCAGCGCGCCTAGGGCCTGCGGCGCGAGCGCGCGCAGCAGGCCCTCGATGGTGGCGCGGTCGGCGCTCACGCAGTCGGGCCTCCGGAGAAGATCACCTGGCGGACCTCGATGCCCAGGCCGTTGAACCGGGCGTCCGGGATCATCGCGGCCAGCTCCAGCGCGCGGTCCCTGTCGGCGACGTCGACCAGGTAGTAGCCGCCCAGGAACTCCTTGGCCTCCAGGTAGGGACCATCGGTGACGACCGGCACACCGTCGCGGACGCGGACCACCGAGCTCTGGGACGGGTCGGCCAGCGCCTCGGTACTGATCATCTCGCCGGACTCGCGGAGCGTCTTCATGAACTCGCCGTGGCCTTCCATGATCTCCTGGCGCTCGGCCTCGGTCAGTTCCTCCATGATGGCCGGGTTGATGTGCATGATCAGCAGGAACTTCATGTCCAACTCCTCACCGTCGTGGCGCCCGGTCGGGCCCCGTCATCGGGTGGTCGTCGCGGGCCGACCGCTCTTGACATGCCGGCAGCGGGTTCAGCAGATCAGATGATCCTGCCGGTACGGGTCAAGATCCGTCGATCGGCTCCGACTGCACGGTGACGATCCACGTCTCACCATCGCTATCGCCATCACAGGAGGAACACGTGGCTCAGCTACTGAGAGTCCAGAACTTCAACGTCTCGAGTGACGGAATCGGTGCCGGTACGGACCAGACCCTCGAGAGGCCATTCGGTCACGTCGAGCCCGAGAGGCTGTTCGCCTGGGCCGGCGCCACTGCGAGTTGGCCCATGCGCACCGCCCCCGGGGGCAGCCGGGGGCTCGACGACTACCTCACGCGGGACTACGCCCACAACATCGGCGCCGAAATCATGGGCCGGAACAAGTTCGGTCCCCAGCGCGGGCCCTGGCACGACCACGAGTGGCGCGGCTGGTGGGGTGACGAGCCCCCGTTCCGCACTCCGGTGTTCGTCATGACCCACCACAAGCGTCCTTCGTTCACGCTCTCCGACACCACGTTCCACTTCGTCGACGGCGACCCTGCCACGGTCCTCGAACAGGCCCGGGAGGCGGCGCAGGGCAAGGACGTCCGACTCGGCGGCGGGGCCACCACCATCCGGCAGTTCCTCGACGCCGACCTCGTCGACACCCTGCACGTGGCGGTCTCGCCGGTGAAGCTCGGGTCCGGAGTACGACTCTGGGAGTCCCCCGATGAGCTGCTCGACCGGTTCCACCTGGAGGTCGTTCCCAGCCCGAGCGGGGTGACGCACCACCTGTTCTGGCGAAAGTGACCGGACCTCAAGGCTGGCCCCGGCCGGCTGTTTCGCCTCCCGGGGGGGCTGCCTTGAGGCGGGTCGTCGAGCGACGGTTGCTTGGCATCACTTGACGTCACGGCCATTCGGTGGCGGCGTGGAGGGCCGGGTTGTAGGCGGGTGGGGGTACGTGGAGTCCGGCGGTGGTGCAGTCGCCGAAGCGCAGCACGTTCTCGCGCCGGTAGGGGCTGAGCACCGCCAGATCGCTCGCACGGATGGTCCGGCCCTCGCGGGCCATCTGACGCAGGGTTTTGGTCATGTCGATGGTGGTCGAGAAGATCACGCTCGCGGCGACAAGGTCGAGGAACTCCACTGCCCGGCCCTGCAATTCCGGGTCGCGGCTGTTCAGCCAGCCGGCATTGCCGAAGTGGAGCCACTTGGTGAACCCGTTGTGTTCCTCGGCCCTGTGGGTCGCCCGCTGGATCTGCTCACGCAGCGCAGGGTCGGACAAGTGACGGGGGAACCTCGTCCCATGCGGCTCCGAACTGCTGGGTGACCGCCACGACGGTCGCCGTGACCCGGACCACGTCCCTCTCCTCGGTGCACCGGAAGCAGACGTCATAGACCTTCCCGACCGGCACTTCTGCGTAACTGTAGGGGAGGAAGAGGGCCACCTCGTTGGCGGAGCGGCGGGGAAGCCCCCTGCCGAAGGTTTCGAGGGCTTCCGCGTCCGCACGGCCCTCGATCCGCAGAACGCGCTCGACGAGCGGGGTGTCCGCTTCTGATCTCATGGTGCCTTCCTGGCGTCGATCGTCTTGGGCGTCTGCTCCCGCCGACGCCCGACGATCGGCCCGGGAGCCAGCGGCCGGCATCCGTCACGCCGGGGGCTGGTGTCCCGCCAGGTCTCCGGGGTGGGTGTTGGCGCCGCAGAGGACGACGCAGACCTTCTCGCCGGGCGCCGGGCGGTAAACGCTCCGAGCGGATCGGTCTTCGGCCTCCGACGGAAGGACGGCCAAGGCGGTGGCGGCAGCGTGTTCGACGGCAAGGCGGCGGTCGTCCCAGAGGGCCCTGCGGGCGCGGACGATGTCACGATCCGCGACGAGGAAGGATCGAACGCCCTCCTGCTGGGCCGCGCTCACGGCGAGGGGAGTGGCGCGGCGGGCACCGAGGGCATCGGCGGCGACGGAGTCGACCGTGACGTCGACGGGGTGTCCGGCCCGGAGTCCTGCGTCGAGGGCTCGGCAGTTCTCGGGCTCGACGGCGAGGGTGCGGATCCCGTGGTGCCGGGCGGCGGTGGCCACGCCGGCGAAGAGCCCACCGCCGCCGACCGCGACGACGACCGTGTCCAGGTCCGGGACCTGGCGGTGGACCTCGTCGAGGAGGGTGCCGGCTCCTGCGGCGATCAAGGGGTGGTCATAGGCGTGCGAGGCGAGGGCACCGGTGTCGGCGGCGAACTCCTCACAGGCGGCCAGTGCCTCGGCGTACTCCGTCCCGACGAGGCGCACGTCGGCGTCGTAGCCGGACAGCTTGTCGATCTTGAACTGAGGTGCGGTGGCGGGAAGGAAGACGGTGGCCCGGACGCCGTGCTTGCGGGCTGCCCAGGCGCAGGCGAGCCCTGCATTGCCACCAGAGACAAGGGTGATCCCGGCGTCCGGGAGGGTGCCCTCCTCCTGATGGGCGAGGAGGAAGTTCTGTGCACCGCGAGCCTTGAAGGAGCCGGTGTGCTGCATGAGCTCCAGTGCGAAGTGGAGCGTGTACGCCCCGTCGCCGGCATCGGCTTGCGTGACCGCGACGGGACGGACATGGCCGTGGATCCGGTCAGCGGCGGTCTTGACGTCGGTGTACGCGAGTGGCTGCACCAGATGCTCCTGAGGGGGGCCGGGATCGGGCGATCGTACGGACGATCTTCTCAATGTCCACCGATCACGGGAAGAAGGAACCCGAGGAGAAGCGACGGAACCGTGCCGGACCCGCATCCCGGTCAGGGGCTCTGGCGGACGGAAACCAGCGGGGACCGGTCATCCCCCAGTGCACGAGCGAGGGCTCCGGCGAAACCGTCCGGGTTGTCCAACATCAGGTTGTGTCCCGCTCGGGGCACTTCCAGCACCGGGATGCCGTGCTTGGCCACCTCCTCCGCGTCGGCATCGGGCAGGCTCAGTTCCCCGACCAGGAAACTCCGGGGCCCGGCAAAGTCGATCAACAGCTTGCCCGACGCGGGCACGTCACCCGTCACCAAGGCGACCGCGCTGCGATGGACGGCCCGTGGATCGGCGAGGCGCAACCGGGCTGCGTAGTCCGGACGCTCGGTGTCGGCAAGCATCCGGGCGAATCCCTCCGCCACGAAGGCGCGACAGTTCTCGAGATGCTCTCGAGAATCGTCACGAGATCCCGTTCAGCCGAGAGGCTGGGCGGGATCTCGGCGTTTCCGGGGTGTGTTCGAGCT
>NZ_JBHYMF010000233.1:0-4507 GCF_042742855.1 Streptomyces sp. NPDC058877
GCTCCCGGGGGCGGGGCCGCGGTCGGCGGGGTTCGCCACCGCGGCCCGCGCCGGTCCGGGAGCCGGGTCACGGGTGGCTCGGATGCGTGGGGTCGGGCCGGGAGGGGGTGGTCGGACCCTTCGCTGTTCCGGGCCGGGGGTCAGACCTGGAGGTCCGGCCCTATCCGGTTGCGCACCGCCGTCTGGACCTCGGCTTCCTCTGCCGGGTCGGTGGCGAGGCGGCGCAGTCGTTCGGCGACGCGTGCGTCACCGGTCTCGGCGTGCAGAGCGGCCAGCTCCCGGGTGGTCTCCTCGCAGTCCCACAGGCATTCGACGGCGAAGCCCGTCGCGAAGGCGGGGTCGGTGGCGGCGAGGGCGCGGGCCGCCCGTCCGCGGAGCTGGGAGGAGGTCGTCTCGCGGTAGACGTGGCGCAGCACGGGCGCGGCACAGGCGATGCCGAGACGACCCGCGCCGTCGACGAGACAGGCGAGCTCGGGGGCGTCGGGGCCCGCGGAGCGCACGGTGCCGCGCAGGGCGCCGAGGACGAGTGCCGAGTCCTGGGCGGTGCCGCGACAGGCGAGGACCTCGGCCGCCGCGACCCCGAGGGCGTCGGTGCGTCGGATCCACGTGCGGGCGCGGGCGACGGCGTCCTCGCCGCACGTCCTCCGGTAGGCGGCGACGGCGACGGCGGCGACCTCGTGCGAATCGCCGTCGGCCGCGAGCTCCACGAGGTCGAGGACGGCCGGGTCCCGCTGCTCGGCGAGGTGGTGGAGGGCCGCGCCGCGGGCCCCCGTCGCACCGTGCCGGGCGGCGGCGAGGATCTCGGGCCGGTCCTCGGGTCCGGCAACGGCGGTCAGGCAGCGTGCGGCAGGGCCGTGGAGGTCGGCCCCGCGCTCGTGTCCTTCCTGTGCCCAGTCGAGGACGGCGCGGACGCTCCACCCGGGGCGGGGCCCGGAGGGGCGCATCTGGCGCTGCCAGCGGTCGAAGGAGCCCTGTTCCCGGGCTGCCCTGACCCGGGTGCCGATGGCTTCGCGCCGGTCTTCGGCCCAGAGCCGCCAGGGGCGGGGCTCGTAGGCGTCGCGGACGGTGCGCGCGAGCTCGGCCTCGCCCTCCGGGTCGGCCGGGAAGCGGGCCAGCACGGACGGGGCGAGGGCGCGGAGTCCCGCGTCGTCGTCGCGGAGGGCCAGCTCGTCCAGGGCCCAGGCCCAGTTCGTGCCGGTCGCCGCGTACCGCCGGAGCAGCAGCAGGGCGTCCTGTCGTCCGTAGGAAGCGAGGTGCCCGAGGACGGCGAGCGCCAGCCCGGTCCGGTTCTCTTCGGTGTCGAGGTGGTCCTCTGCGCTGAAGAGGTGCGCCTCGATCGCCTCCAGGCCCCCGTGGAGGTCCAGGTAGAGACGGGCGTAGTAGAGGGAGCGGTTCTCGACCTGCCAGTCGTGGCGGGGGTCGTCGAGAACGCAGTGGTTGAGGGCCGCGAGGGCCTCGGCGCGTGGCGCGGCAAGCGCGTGCAGGGTGCCGTCGCCGCGGCCCCGCTGCAGCAGGCCGAGCAGGGTGCCGCTCGGCGCTATGACTGGATCGAACATGGGAAGACGCCTCACATCAAGCTGTCGACACGACCAGGAAAGACCGGGGGGAGCCCGGTCGGGCGTTTCGTCGCCCTCACGCCTAGGCCGTGCGGCAACATTCGGGGCCGCCCGTCGTCCTTCGCCTGCCAGTGACCATGTTCCTCAGCCTCTCGTCCGTGGCCCGATCAGCCGGGCTCGTCGTCATGATGACCCACCCATTTCGCCACCGCGACCACATTTACGACGCAGCTCCCACCTGGGGTTCAGTCGCCGTTCACCTGGCCCCGAACAGTTCCAGGAGCTCGGCCTTGCCGAACATGCGGGCGGTGTCGACCGCGGACGGAGTCCCTGCCTCCGGATCAGCGCCAGCGGCGAGCAGGGCCCGGATCACGGCGCCCTCACCCTTGAAGACGGCGCCGGCGAGCGGGGTCTGGCCGCGGTCATTGACGCGGTCGGCCTCGGCTCCGCGCTCCAGCAGGGCGGCGACCGCGGCGGCGTGGCCGTGGTAGGCGGCGAGCATGACGAGGGTGTCGCCCTTGTCATTGGAGAGGTTCGCCGGAACTCCGGCGTCGACGTAGGCGGCGAGGGCCTCGGCGTCACCGGTGCGCGCGAGGTCGAAGACCTTCGACGCCAGCTCGATGACCTCGGGGTCCGGAGTCTCGCTCATCGGGTGGAACCGCCTCTCTCCTGCAATGTCGCCCTGCGCACGGCAAGCGCGGCCGTACGAGTGAATCGACAGGGTACTGCCCGTCCGGCGACATGACCCCGCCCGACCGAGGCAAAGATCACGGCACCTCGTCCCCCGGGGCACCCCTAGCCGACATCGGACATTTCGCCACCCGGCGCGGCGCCCGCCGTCGGCCGGTCAAGTGAAATCACCTCTTTTTCACTCTTTTGCACCTTTAGTCACATAGATACTTGCTGTGAACCTGGAAGGACTCATGGTGACTGTCCCCTCAACCAGGAGAACACCCAATGATCCTGTCCATCTCAGGCGTGGTCCTGCTCGGCATCATCTGCTTCCTGTTCTTCAAGAAGGACGGGCTCAAGGCCTCGCACGCCCTCGTCTGCGCGCTGTTCGGCTTCTACCTCGCGGGCACCGCCATCGCCCCGAGCATCACGGCGGGCGGTCAGAGCCTCGCCGGCCTGCTGGGCGGGATCAAGTTCTGACGCCCTTCCGTCCCTTCCACCACTTCAGGAGTCCGACGTGGCCCGGCGACCACTCCCCCGCATTCTGAGCAGCGGCAGCGCGCAGATCGCTCGCAGTCGAGAGATCGCACGCACGGCCGCCGACAGCGCCACCGACGTGCTCCATCCGCTGATCACGGTCTCCCGTGGTCTGCGGAAGCTGGCCGCGACCGCGCGCGCCAAGTGGGCCGCGACCCCCAAGGAACGGCGTGGTCCCACGCTGTTCCTGGTCGCGGCCTGCGTCCTGACGCTCGCCCTCGTGCCGTACGGACCGCTCCTCGCCCTCGTCGCGCTCATGGCCGCGGCAGCATGGCAGGGGCGCGAGCGCCCGGTGGTGAAGACCGGGCCGGACGACGCGGAAGTCGCCCGGCTCAAGGGCCTGTACGAGGCCCTCGTACCGTACTTCTCGGTCCCCGAGGACCCCTCCCCGCTCTTCGCCCACGGCGGCGAGTGGAGCGGTGCCTTCGGGGACTACTGCTTCGACGAGGACGGACGGCTCACCCGACTGGGGATCGCCTACCCCCCGTACTTCACCGACGGTGAGCCGGCCGCCCGAGCCCGGATCGAGCAACTGCTGCACGCCAAGTCGGGGCGAGGCCGCGAGTACCGCTTCGATTGGGACGAGGAGGGCAACCGCCTGGTCATGAGCGTGCTGCCCGCCCTGCCCACCACCATCGCCGCCCAGCGCTTCGTCACGGCTCCGGGGGAGACCGTCCTGGGCTTCACCGACGCCGACGCCGTACAGCGGACCGTCCCCGTGGTCTCGACGAACGGCACGGAGGACGCGCCGGCCGTCGTCTGGCGGACGGGTCCCCGCTCCGCCGAACCGCACCTGCTGGCCGTCGGCCAGCCGGGCAGCGGCACCACCTCCCTGCTCCGCTCGATCGCCCTCCAGGCCCTCCCGCACGGCGACGTCCTGGTCGTGGACGGCGGCGGCACCGGCGAATACGCGTGTCTGACCGGCCGCACCGGGGTCCTCGCCGTCGAGTGCGGGCTCTCCGGCGCCCTCAGCAGCCTGGAGTGGGCGGCGCACGAGACGGAACGGCGGTTGATCGCCGCGAACCGGGCCCGCCAGGCCGGCCTGCCCGCCCCCGAAGACACCCGGCGCCCGCTGTGGGTCCTACTCGACCGGCCGAGCGTCCTCGGTCACCTGGCCGCCGCCGACGGCCGTCCCGACCCCCAGGAACTGCTCCGGGTCCCGCTGCAACACGGACGTGCGGCGCAGGTCACGGTGGTGGTGGCGGAGCAGTTCGACAGCACGGACACGCTGGGCGAGGCGGTGCGGACCCACACGAGGGCCCGGATCGTCCTCGGCCCCGCCGCACCCGAGCAGATCACGGCCGTCCTCGGCACGCAGCCGCACACCACGCCGACGCCCGAGGTCCCTGCGGGCCGCGGCTACGCCCGTCTGGGTGTCGGCCCCGTCCTGCGGCTCCAGGTTCCGGCCACGCCCGACCCGTACGACGACGCGACGAGCGAGGCACACCGCCGGGCGGTCCTGGAGCTCCTGCCGGAGCGGCGCGCGATCACGGCGGCCCCGGTGCTCGAGAAGGTTCCCGCGGTCTCCGAACCGACCCCGGCGCCCCACGCCGACGCGGACCCCGGACCGGCCCCGCTGGCCGGTCTCGGGGCGGCGTTCACCCCCTTGCTGCTGCACGCCGCGTGGATCTACGCGGTGCTCGCCACGCCGGCGGTGCTGTGGCTGGCCCGGGACGCCTACCGGAACCTGGGGCACCGGATCGTCGGGGAGCACCTGGTCGTCCGCGCGGGCACCTTCAGCC
>NZ_JBHYMF010000233.1:4517-9639 GCF_042742855.1 Streptomyces sp. NPDC058877
GACTCCGCTCCCCCACCGGCGCCCGACTCGACCAGGCGTGCGGCGGCGGCCAGTCGGACGGCCGCCTCGTCGGCGACCGGACCGCCGACCGTGAAGGGCAGCCGGACGAAACCCTCGAAGGCGCCGTCGACGCCGAAGCGCGGACCGGAGGGAACGCGGACGCCGACCCGCTCGCCCACCTCCGCGAGGCGCGAACCGGACAGGCCGCCGGTACGGACCCAGAGGGTCAGGCCTCCGCGCGGCACCACGAACTCCCACTCCGGAAGCTCCCGCCGAACGGCGGCGACGAGCGCGTCGCGGTTCTCCCTGGCCTGGTCCCGGCGGAGGCCGACGGCTTCCGCCCAGCCCCCCGTCCGCATCAGCCAGTTGACGCCGAGCTGTTCCAGCACCGGGGTACCGAGGTCGGCGTACGCGCGCGCGGCCACCAGGGAACGGATCACATCGGGTGCGGCCCTGACCCAGCCGATGCGCATGCCCGCCCAGAACGCCTTGCTCGCGGAACCGACCGTGAGGACGGTGGAGCCCGCCGGGTCGAAGGCGCAGACCGGTCGCGGCATCTGGAGGTCGTGCTCCAGGCGCAGTTCGGTCATGGTCTCGTCGACGACGAGCACCGTGCCGGCCGAGCGGGCCGCCTCGACGAGCTGCCGTCGCTGGTCCTCGTCGGCGAGCGCGCCGGTGGGGTTGTGGAAGTCGGCCACGACGTACGCGAGGCGGGGCGCCGCGTCCCGGAGCACCTGCCGCCAGCGGCCCAGGTCCCAGCCGTCGAGGCCCTCGGCCATGGCGACGGGCACCAGGCGGGCACCGGCCGAGCGCATCAGCTGCAGGATGTTGGCGTACGAGGGCGACTCCACGGCGATCCGCTCGCCGCGCCCCGCGAAGAGGTGGCAGATCGCGTCGATGGCGCCCATCGCTCCGGTGGTGACCATGATCTGTTCGGGCATGGTGGGGATCCCGCGCGCGGTGTACCGGTCGGCGAGCATCTGCCGCAGCGCAGGAAGCCCCGCCGGGTAGTCCCCGTGCGTGTGGGCATAGGGCGGCAGTTCCTCCAGGGCTCCTTGGACGCTCCGGGTGAGCCAGGGCTCGGGCGCGGGCAGCGCCGCACAGCCGAGGTCGATCATCGAGCCGAGCGCCTCGGGCGGCAGTGGTTCGAGGCCGCGCGCGGGGAGCGGGTTCCCCGCCGGCACGGCGGTCCAGCTGCCGGCGCCCCGCCGCGATTCCAGGAAGCCCTCGGTGCGCAGGGCCTCGTAGGCGGCGGCGACCGTGGTGCGGCTGACGGTGAGGGCCTGGGCGAGTTCCCGTTCCGCCGGCAGGCGGGCGGCGACCGGGACCCGGCCTTCCAGGACGAGGAGTCGGATGCCGTCGGCCAGGGCTCGGTACGCGGGCGGCTTGCGGGCACCCGGGCCGGCGGGCCGGGACTGCTGGGCCTGGAGCTGCCGGGCGAGCTGAGCCGGGCCCACCGCCGAAGTCCACTGAGCCATGAAAATCAGTCCACCTTCCTCGAATTGGCCATGGTTGACACCAGAACCACAGCCACAGAGTGTCATGGGTCAGTCCACCATCACCACCTCAGGGGGAAGTACCTTGTCCATCGCCTCCGGCCTCCGGGGCCGGCACCTCTCCCGTCGGCTCGTCCAGCTCTACGCCGGTCTGATGCTGTACGGCATCAGCTCGGCACTGCTCGTGTGCAGCGGGCTCGGCCTGGAACCCTGGGGCGTCCTCCACCAAGGCCTCGCCGAGAAGACCGGTCTGACCATCGGCGTGGTCTCGATCGTCGTCGGCGCGGTGGTGCTGCTGCTGTGGATCCCGATCCGGCAGCGTCCCGGGCTCGGCACCGTTTCCAACGTGTTCGTGGTCGGCCTGGCGATGGACGGCACCCTGGCCCTGGTTCCGGGCGTCGACGGCCTGGTCCAGCAGGTGCCGCTCCTGGTGCTGGGCGTCGTCCTCAACGGAGTCGCGACCGGCCTGTACATCGCGGCGCGGTTCGGCCCCGGCCCCCGGGACGGCCTGATGACCGGCCTGCACCGGCTCACCGGACGGTCGGTGCGGCTGGTGCGGACGGCGATCGAGGTGGCAGTGGTCACCACCGGCTTCCTGCTCGGCGGCTCGGTCGGCGTCGGCACGGTGTTCTACGCGCTCGCGATCGGGCCGCTCGCCCAGTTCTTCCTACGCCGGTTCGCCGTCCCGGAGCCGGGCTCCGGCAGCACCTCGGTCGCCGCGCCGTCATCGGAAGGCGCCATACTGCGCCCGTGACTCGCGTACTCCACCCCTACCTCGACCATCCCGGCCCCCTCGCCTTCGCCCACCGCGGCGGCGCGGCCAACGGCCTGGAGAACACCGCAGCCGCCTTCCGCCGGGCCGCCACCGCGGGCTACCGCTACTTCGAGACCGATGTGCACACGACGTCCGACGGGGCACTGGTCGCCTTCCACGACGCGACGCTCGACCGGGTGACGGACACCGCGGGCCGGATCGGGGACCTGCCGTGGACGGCGGTGCGGGAAGCCCGGGTGGCCGGCACGGAGCCGCTGCCGCTCTTCGCCGACCTGCTGGAGGAGTTTCCCGAGGCCCGCTGGAACGTGGACCTCAAGGCGGAGTCGGCCCTGGCCCCGCTGGTGGACCTGATCCGCAGGACGGACGCCTGGGACCGGATCTGCATCGGGTCCTTCACCGAGTCCCGGGTCGCACGGGCCCAGCGCCTGGCCGGCCCCCGCCTCGCCACCTCGTACGGGGTCAGGGGGGTGGTGGGGTTGCGGCTGCGCTCGTGGGGCATCCCGGCGGCCGTGCGGGCCGGGGCGGTGGCGGCGCAGGTCCCGGAGCGTCAGGCCGGGGTCCCGGTGGTCGACCGGCGGTTCGTGCGGGAGGCGCACGCACGCGGGCTCCAGGTCCACGTGTGGACGGTGAACGATCCGGCCCGGATGAGCTCTCTCCTCGACCTGGGGGTCGATGGCATCATGACCGATCATCTGGAGACGCTGCGCTCGGTGCTGACCGGGCGCGGCGAGTGGGTCTGAGCCCGCACGTCCCCGCGTCGGGGGCGGAGGCGGGGACCAGGACCACGGGACGAACGAGAGGGAGCGGCCGTGACCGCTGACACCACCGAGCCCGAGGAGTACGCCGCCGGTCCCGCCGAGCGGCGGCGCGAGCAGCGCGGCTGGTACTTCTACGACTTCGCGTGCTCGGTGTACTCGACGAGCGTCGTGACCGTGTTCCTGGGGCCGTACCTGACCTCGGTGGCGCGGGCCGCGGCGGATCCCGAGGGCTTCGTGCACCCACTGGGCATACCGATCCGGGCGGGCTCGCTCTTCGCCTACGCCGTGTCCGCCTCGATCGTGGTGGCGGTCCTGGTGATGCCCCTGGTGGGCGCGGTGGCCGACCGGACGGGCCGGAAGAAGCCGCTGCTCGCGGCGGCGGCGTACCTGGGGGCGGCAGCCACGACGGGCATGTTCTTCCTGGCGGGCGAGCGCTACCTGCTGGGCGCCTTCCTGCTGATCGTGGCGAACGCCTCGCTGTCGGTCTCCATGGTGCTCTACAACGCCTATCTGCCGCAGATCGCGGAGCCCGACGAACGGGACGCGGTCTCCTCGCGCGGCTGGGCCTTCGGCTACACCTCCGGGGCGCTGGTCCTCGTCCTGAACCTGGTCCTCTACTCGGGGCACGCCTCCTTCGGCCTCACGGAGGGAGAGGCGATCCGGATCTGCTTGGCCTCGGCCGGTGTGTGGTGGGGCGCCTTCGCCCTCGTGCCGCTGCGGCGGCTGCGCGACCGGCGGGTGCAGCCGGAAGGGGGAAGGACCGGCGAGGGTGCGGTCGGCAGCGGCTGGCGCCAGCTGTCCGCCACGCTGAAGGACATGCGCCGGCATCCGCTGACGCTCTCCTTCCTGCTCGCGTACCTGGTCTACAACGACGGGGTGCAGACGGTGATCTCGCAGGCCTCCCTGTACGGATCGGAGGAGCTGGAGCTGGAGCAGACCACGCTCATCACGGCCGTGCTGCTCGTCCAGGTGCTCGCGGTGGCGGGCGCCCTCGGGATGGGCCGACTCGCCCGGGAGTACGGGGCCAAGCGGACGATTCTGGGATCCCTGGCGGTCTGGACGGTGATCCTGGGAGCGGGCTACTTCCTGCCGGCCCGCTCGCCGGTGTTCTTCTTCTGCCTGGCGGCCGCGATCGGCCTGGTGCTGGGCGGCAGCCAGGCGCTGTCGCGCTCGCTCTTCTCCCACTTGGTGCCGCGCGGCAAGGAGGCGGAGTACTTCTCGGCGTACGAGATGAGCGACCGCGGACTCAGCTGGCTGGGTCCGCTAGTGTTCGGGCTCGCGTACCAACTGACCGGAAGCTATCGAGATGCCATCATCTCCCTGGTGATCTTCTTCGCCGTCGGTTTCGCCCTGCTCGCCCGGGTTCCGGTGCGGCGCGCGGTGGAGGCCGCGGGGAACCCGGTGCCGGAACGCATTTAGACGTGACGATGAAAGGGCGGTAGTGTACGCGTTTGGCCTGCCAGGCGGACCGTTACTGCGTGCTGCTTTAGTGAAGACACCTAGTCACATCTGCCGCCAGATGTGACAAAACGGTCACTGGTGGGTACAACAAGGGGCGGCACGACGGGCGACGCATGACCCGGCACGGGAATCTTCACCGCCGACCGGACGTTGACCGGATAACGACGACAGCGACATCTGTCCTGTGGGCGACAAGCCCGGGAGGCACGATTCATGAGTGAGCGAGCTCTTCGCGGCACGCGCCTCGTGGTGACGAGCTACGAGACCGACCGCGGCATCGATCTGGCCCCGCGCCAGGCGGTGGAGTACGCATGCGAGAAGGGACATCGCTTTGAGATGCCCTTCTCGGTTGAGGCGGAGATTCCGCCGGAGTGGGAATGCAAGGTCTGCGGAATCCAGGCACTCCTGGTGGACGGGGACGGACCCGAGGAGAAGAAGGGCAAGCCCGCGCGCACGCACTGGGACATGCTCATGGAGCGGCGCACCCGCGAGGAGCTGGAGGAGGTCCTCGCCGAGCGGCTGGCCGTCCTGCGCTCCGGCGCCATGAACATCGCCGTGCATCCGCGCGACAGCCGCAAGTCCGCCTAGCGGACGACCGGAGGAGCACCAACGCCGCGGGGCCCAGCACACGT
>NZ_JBHYMF010000234.1:0-9556 GCF_042742855.1 Streptomyces sp. NPDC058877
GCCCGTGACCACCGCTCGGTGGTCACGGGCTTCCTCGCGTCCGGGCCGGGGAGCCCTGCGTCCGGGCCGGGGAGCCCTTGCCGAAGCGACTCGACCCCTTTATAGTCATGTTGACTCTTAAAGGGGGTGGCATGAGCCTCGCAGACGCGCTCGAACCGTTGCGGCAACCGCTCTCCACCCTCCCGGACACCCCGGCCGACCGGACCGAGGTCCTGGAGTTCGGCAGCGGCACGCCCCACGCCCACGAGGAGCTCCACCCCACCTCCCTGCTCCACGTCGGCTTCACGACCCTCCGCCTCCTCGGGCTGCGCAACCGGCCCCGGGACCTCACCGGTGCCCGGCGCGCGGCGGGAGCCGCGGCGTGACGGGCGGGGACGCCGTGCGGCGCTACGGCCACGGCCTCGTCCTCGGGAAGTTCTATCCACCGCACGCCGGCGACCACCACCTCGTCCGCACCGCGCGCGACCGCTGCGAGCGCCTCACCGTGCTCGTCTGCGCCTCCTCCACGGAGAGCATCCCCCTGGAGGACCGGGTCGCCTGGATGCGCGAGGTCCACCCCGACGTCCTCGTCGTCGGAACCGTCGACGACATCCCCGTGGACCTCCATGACCCCGACGTCCGGGCCGCCCGCACAGCGGTCTTCCGGGCCGCCGTGCCCGAACGCGTCGACGCCGTCTTCACCTCGGAGCCGTGCGGCGAGGAGCTCGGCCGTCGCTTCGGTGTCGCGTCCGTGCTCGTCGACCGGGAACGCCTCCGCTTCCCGGTCTCCGGGACCGCCGTCCGTGCCGACCCCGCCGGCTGCTGGGACCACCTCGAACCACCGGTGCGGGCCGCGCTCACCCGGCGGGTCGTCGTCCTCGGGGCCGAGTCCACCGGCACCACCACCATGGCGCTCGCCCTCGCCGACCACTACCGGAGGCGCGGCGGCGTCTGGGCCCGCACCCGGTACGTGCCGGAGTACGGTCGCGAGTACGGCGAACTCAAGCTCGCCGAACTCCGCCTCGAACGTCCCGACGCCGACCGGTCCGAGGTCACCTTCCACTCCTCCGACTTCCCCGTCATCGCCCAGCGCCAGGCCGAACTGGAGGAAGCGGCGGCCCGGGAGGGCTCACCTGTGCTCTTCTGCGACACCGACGCCTTCGCCGCCACCATCTGGCACGAGCGCCACCTGGGCACCAGCAGTCCCGCCACCGGCGAGATCGCCGCCCGGGGGCGACAGCACCTCTGGCTGCTCACCGACCACCGGGGCGTTGACCCCGAGGGCGACGGACCGCGCGACGGAGAACTCCTGAGGCCCTGGATGACCGCGCGCTTCCTCGCCCAGCTCGCACACACCGGCCGCCGCACCGCCGTGCTCACCGGCTCCCACGAGGAGCGCCTCGCGACCGCCGTCGCCGCCGTCGACGGACTGCTCGCCGAGGGCTGGCACCTCGCCGACCCCCTGCCGGAGCGCCGATGAGCACCCACCGGGCCCCCGAGGGCTACGACCCCCGCGCCTTCGAAGCCTTCGCCGTCACCGTCGACCTCGCCGTCCTCACGATCCGCGGAGAACACCTCCACGTCCTGCTGGTCGAACGCGGCCAGGACCCCTACGCCGGGACCTGGGCCCTGCCCGGCGGCTTCGTCCTGCCCCACGAGTCCGCCGAGCGGGCCGCCCGCCGCGAACTCGCCGAGGAGACCGGGCTCTCCGGGGCCACTGCGGCCGGGCTGCACCTCGAACAGCTCCGCACCTACACCGAACCGGACCGGGACCCGAGGATGCGGGTCGTCTCCGTCGCCTTCACCGCGCTCGTCCCGGACCCGCCCGAGCCGCGCAGCGGCGGCGACGCGACCCAGGCCCGCTGGATCCCGTACGGGACGCACGGCCGGCTCGCCTTCGACCACGACCGGATCCTCGCCGACGCCCACGAACGGGTCGGCGCCAAACTGGAGTACACCTGCCTCGCGACCGCCTTCTGCCCGCCCGAGTTCACCCTCGGCGAGCTGCGGCAGGTCTACGAGACGGTGTGGGGCGTCGAGCTCGACCGCCCCAACTTCCGGCGCAAGGTCCTCGCCACGCCCGGCTTCGTCCGGGCCGTGGAAGGGCCACCACGCCTCACCGGCGGGCGGGGAAAACCCGCCGCCCTCTACCGGGCGGGCGGTGCCACCACCCTCCACCCACCCCTCCTGCGACCGGAAGGACGCCCCACATGAACCCCACCCGCAGCGCCGCCAAGCGGACTGCCACCGGCTCCCTGATGGGCCTCGCACTCGGTGACGCGCTGGGCTTCCCCACCGAGTTCAACGACGTCCCGTCGATCCTCGCCAAGACCGGACCCTGGCGGGAGATGCCGCTGCCCCTGAGCAACGGGAGGGCGTACGTCACCGACGACACCCAGATGACCCTCGCCCTCGCCCGCGGCATCCACACGTCCATGGGCCGGGGCGCGCTCGCCCCGCTGCGGCTCGCCCGACCGGTCCGCGCCGAGTTCGTCGACTGGTACCACTCCCCGGAGAACAACCGGGCCCCCGGCAACACCTGTCTGCGCGCCTGCATGCTCCTCGACGGCGACCTGCCCTGGCAGGACGCCAGCCAGATCCACTCCAAGGGCTGCGGCGCCAACATGAGGGTCGCACCCGTCGGGCTCGTCCCCGGTCTCAGCGAGGAACAGCGGGCCGGTGCCGCCCAGCTCCAGTCGGCGCTGACGCACGGCCACCCCACCGCGCTCGCCGCCTCCGACCTCACCGCCCGCGCCGTCCACCTCCTCGCCCGGGGGGTGGACCCGGCCGGCCTCGTCGGACAGCTCCGCTCCTACGCGTACGAGAACCGCTCCCGCTACCACGAGCGCTGGCTCGGCGACCTCTGGACCCGCTCCCAGGACCCCAGCGCACGCCACTTCGTCGAGCGCGGCTGGGACGAGTGCCTGGCCGTCCTGGAGCGCCTGGACGCGGTCCAGCGCACGGCCGATCCGGAGCTCGACCCCTGCACCTACACCGGCGACGGCTGGATCGCCGAGGAAGCCCTCGCGACCGGTCTGCTCTGCTTCCTGCTCTTCCCCGGGGAGCCCCTCACCGCCCTGCGCCGGGCCGCATGCACCCGCGGCGACTCCGATTCCATCGCCGCCCTCGCGGGCGCCTTCGCGGGCGCCCACCTCGGTGCGGACGCCTGGCCGGAGGAATGGACGGAGCACATCGAGCACCGCAGCGAACTGCTTGCCTTCGGCGCGCTCTGGGACGCCTAGCGCACGCTCAGGGCCGAGGAGCGGCGGGCGCGGACCAGGAAGTCCTGGATACGGGCCCGGTCCGGGGCGTCGGGGAGCGGGGTCGTGTCATGGGCCCGGTCCGCCTCCTCCTGGAGGCGGTTCAGCCAGGACTCGACCTCGGCCCAGGACACCTCGCCGCGCTTGACCGCGAGGAGGCGCTCGCGGTCCTCCCCGACGTCGATGCGGAGCTCGCCCGTGCGCAGCAGGTCGCGGCAGCTGCCGAGGAGCCGCAACAGGTGCACGGCGTGCTTCCACCGCGGGTGGCCGTACTGGCGGACGTCCGCTTCGAGCTTGCGGCGCTGGCCCCCCGCGTACCGGACGAAGGTCTGGTGGGCCCGGCGGGACAAGAAGGCCCCGCGCAGCGACAGCAGCTCGCGCCCCCGGTCGTCGACGTGCTCGACGAGGGGGGAGTGGAGGCATTCCAGGACGTTCGGGTTGTTGAGCAGGGCCAGCTCGCAGAAGCGCTCCAACTCCCAGCTGAACTGCTCCTCGGCCGGTCCCTCCACGTGTGCGGGCGGCTTGTCGAAGTGCCAGAAGAGGGGCGTCGGGGCGAGGTAGACGCCCCGCACGTCCGTGTCGCTGTCCTCGGTCGCGAGACCGAAGGCGCGCGAGCCCATCACACAGGAGTAGATGGTGTGCTCGCGCACCAGTTCGTCCGGAGTCATGCGGGGCAGATTACGCCAGGGTGATCGTGTCGCCCGAGACGACGATCTGCTCGGCCGGCAGCGGCCGGGGGGCCGGCCCGGCCGCGACCGAGCCGTCGGCGATGCGGTACTTGGAGCCGTGGCAGGGACAGTCGATGGTGCCGTCGGCGACCTTGTTCACCGTGCAGCCCTGATGGGTGCAGATCGCGGAGAAGGCCTTGAACTCGCCCTCTGCCGGCTGGGTCACGACCACCTTCTCCTCCGGGAACACCGTGCCGCCGCCCACCGGGATCTGGGAGGTCCTCGCCAGGGGGGTGGCGCCGCTCGGGGCGGGGGCGGTGGTGGCCGGGGCCGGAGGAGCGGTCGGGGTGCTCGTGTCCGTGCCGCCGTCACCCCCGCCGTTCGAGCCGCAGCCCGTCGTCAGGGCCGCGGCGGCGAACAGGACGGTACGACGTCCGGTGGCGTGTGAAGTCATGCCGCCAGCTTGGCCGCGCACCGCCCACCGGGCCCGCAACACGCCTGTGCGCCCGGTTCCGCTCCCCCGCACGGCCGCCCCGGCCCGTCCTGCACCTTCGGTGGCGGAACGCCGTGGTTCGGGTGAGATTGGGTGTGTTCCGCACCCGGCGAAAGGCAGCACCATGGCGGGCAACGACCTCGGCAGTCTCCTCGGAAGCCTCCTGGGGGGAGGGGAACAGGGCAGTGGCGGTGCCCGTGGCGGCACCGGCGGCATCCTCGGCTCCCTGCTCGGCGCCCTCGCCGGAGGCAGCGGCTCCGGCAACGGGGCGAACCCGCTCGGAGGACTCCTCGGCATGCTCGCCGCGTCGGGCCTCGCCGACCAGGCCCGGTCCTGGATCGGCACCGGTGAGAACAAGCCCGTCAACGGCGCCCAGATCGCCGGGGCCCTCCCCGACGAGGCGCTGCAGAAGGTCGCGGCGGAAGCCGGCGTCACCCCGGAGCAGGCCGCCGACGAGATCGCGCAGGCCCTCCCGCAGGCCGTCGACAAGCTGACCCCCAGCGGCTCGCTGCCCCAGGGAGCCTCCCTGGAGGAGATCATCCGCCAGCAGCGGTTCTGACCCGACCCGCCCGTCCTCCGTTCCGGTGCGCTGCGGCGCCCGTCTCGGAGGGCGGGCGCCGCACTGCACCGCCCCTGCCGCTGACTAGGCTGAACGGAGCACTGACGCAGGCGAAGGAGCACGACGTGGCGGTACGAGCGGTCCGGGGGGCCGTCCAACTGGAGAGGGACGAGGCAGGACACATGCGTGAGCAGGTCGAGGAACTGCTCACCGCCGTCCTCGAACGCAACGGGCTCGTCCCCGACGACCTCATCAGCATCTGGTTCACCGCCACGCCCGACCTCCACAGCGACTTCCCCGCCGTCGCGGCCCGACGGCTCGGGATCGTCGACGTTCCGCTGATCTGCGCACAGGAAATCGACGTCGAGGGCGCGATGCCGCGGGTCGTCCGGCTGCTCGCCCACGTCGACACCGCACTGCCCAAGTCCCGGATCGCGCACGTCTACCTCGGTGCCGCGACCGCCCTGCGCAAGGACATCGCCCAGTGAGAACAGCGCTCGTCATCGGAACCGGCCTGATCGGCACCTCCGCCGCCCTCGCCCTGGCGGGCCGCGGCGTCACCGTCCACCTCCGCGACCACGACCCGGCCCGCGCCCGCACGGCCGCGGCCCTCGGTGCCGGCACCGACGAGGCGCCCGAAGGCCCCGTGGACCTCGCCGTCGTCGCAGTGCCCCCGGCACACGTGGCCGCCACCCTCGCCGACGCCATGACCGCCGGCCTCGCCCGCGGCTACCTCGACGTCGCGAGCGTCAAGGGCGGACCCCAGCGCGAGCTGGAGGCATCGGGCCTCGACCTCACCGCGTACATCGGCACCCACCCGATGTCCGGCAAGGAGCGCTCGGGGCCGCTGGCCGCCACCGGGGACCTCTTCGAGGGGCGCCCGTGGGTCCTCACTCCGACCAGGGACACCGACACCGAGGTCCTCAACCTGGCTCTGGAACTCGTCGCCCTCTGCCGGGCGGTCCCCGTCGTCATGAACGCCGACGCGCACGACCGGGCCGTGGCACTCGTCTCCCACACCCCCCAGCTGCTGTCGTCCATGGTCGCCGCACGTCTGGAGGAGGCCGACGAGTCCGCCGTGCGCCTCTGCGGACAGGGCATCCGCGACGTCACCCGGATCGCGGCTTCCGACCCTCGCATGTGGGTGGAGATCCTCTCCGCCAACCCCGGGCCCGTCGCCGACGTCCTCTCCGGCGTCGCCGCCGACCTCGACGAGACCGTCCGTGCCCTGCGCGCCCTGCAGTCCGCCGACCGGGACAAGCGCCGGGAAGGCGCCTCGGGCGTCGAGGACGTCCTGCGCCGCGGCAACGCCGGCCGCGCCCGCGTCCCCGGCAAGCACGGAGCCGCCCCCACGGCCTACGAGACCGTTGCCGTCCTCATCAGCGACCAGCCGGGCGAGCTCGCCCGCATCTTCGCCGACGCGGGCCGCGCGGGCGTCAACATCGAGGACGTCCGCATCGAGCACGCGACGAGTCAGCAGGCGGGCCTCGTCCAGCTCATGGTCGAGCCGTCGGCGGCCCCGGTGCTGGACGCGGCCCTGAAGGAGCGGGGCTGGGCCCTGCGCACCGGGTGACGCCGGGCGGGCCCTCCGGGGAGTTCCGGAGGGCCCGCGGCCGGGCTGGGCCGAACGGGTGCGTGGGACTCGGTAACCTTGGGGAGGTCCCCCGCATCTCCGCCGGGCCCCGCCACTCACCCCAGGAAGGTGTTCCCACCGTGGAATCCGTGATCGTCGCCATCGACGGGCCCTCCGGCACGGGCAAGTCCAGCACCTCGAAGGCGGTCGCCGCCAAGCTGGGGCTGAGCTACCTCGACACCGGCGCCCAGTACCGGGCGATCACCTGGTGGATGATCAGCAACGGCATCGACGTGCACGACCCCGAGGCCGTGGCCAATGCCGCGAGCAAGCCGGTCATCGTCTCCGGCACCGACCCGGTCCGGCCCACCATCACGGTGGACGGCGCCGACGCCTCCGGCCCCATCCGCACCGAAGAGGTCACCTCCAAGGTCAGCGCCGTCAGCGCCGTTCCCGAAGTGCGGGCGCTCATCACCGAGCTCCAGCGGACCATCGCCAAGGACGCCGAGCACGGCATCGTCGTCGAGGGCCGGGACATCGGCACCACCGTCCTGCCCGATGCCGACCTGAAGGTCTTCCTCACCGCCTCGCCCGAGGCCCGTGCCGCCCGCCGCTCCGGCGAGCTCAAGGGCGCCGATGTGCACGCGACGAAAGAAGCCCTGATCAAGCGGGACACGGCCGACTCCAGCCGCAAGACCTCCCCGCTCGCCAAGGCCGGCGACGCCGTCGAGGTCGACACCACCGACCTCACCCTGGACCAGGTCATCGAGTGCGTCGTCACCCTGGTGGACGAGAAGCGGACGGCCGCCAAGTGACCCTGCCCTCCGAGAAGGGCGCCGCCGTCGGCCGACGCATCGGCATCGGGCTGATGTACGGCTTCTGGAAGCCGCGCGTCCTCGGCGCCTGGCGCGTGCCGGCCTCCGGCCCCGCCATCCTCGCCGTCAACCACGCGCACAACATCGACGGTCCGATGCTCATGGGCACCGCCCCGCGCCCCGTGCACTTCCTCATCAAGAAGGAGGCGTTCGTCGGCCCGCTCGGCAGCTTCCTGGAAGGCATCGGGCAGCTCAGGGTGGACCGGGACAGCACGGACCGCACCGCGATCTCCCACGCCCTGGGCGTCCTGGAGCAGGGCGGTGTCCTCGGGATCTTCCCCGAGGGCACCCGTGGCGACGGCGACTTCGCCTCGCTCCGCGCCGGTCTGGCGTACTTCGCCGTCCGCAGCGGCGCGCCGATCGTTCCGGTCGCCGTGCTGGGAAGCACCGACCGCCGCGGACGGTTGGTCAAGGCGCTGCCCCCCTTGCGGGGCCGCGTCGACGTCGTCTTCGGAGACGCGTTCGAGGCGGGCGACGGATCGGGCCGGCGCACCCGCAAGGCGCTGGACGAGGCCACCGTACGGATCCAGGGCAAGCTCACCGAGCACCTGGAAAACGCCAGGCGCCTCACCGGGCGCTGAGCGAGACTCTCAGTAGTGGGCCCCGCCGCCCGGGGACCCACCGACCACGAATGATCAAGGAACGGACTTCATGAACGACCAGCACGACCACGGGGCACTTGGCGACGCCGAGTACGCGGAGTTCATGGAGCTCGCCGCGGAAGAGGGCTTCGACGTCGAGGACGTCGAGGGCGCGATCGAGGAGGCCGGCCACGGCCCGCTTCCCGTCCTCGCCGTCGTCGGCCGCCCGAACGTCGGCAAGTCGACCCTGGTGAACCGCATCATCGGCCGCCGCGAGGCCGTCGTCGAGGACAAGCCGGGCGTCACCCGTGACCGCGTCACCTACGAGGCCGAGTGGGCCGGCCGTCGCTTCAAGATCGTCGACACCGGCGGCTGGGAGCAGGACGTCCTCGGCATCGACGCCTCCGTCGCCGCCCAGGCCGAGTACGCCATCGAGGCCGCCGACGCCTGCCTCTTCGTGGTGGACGCCACCGTCGGCGCCACCGACACCGACGAGGCCGTCGTCAAGCTGCTCCGGCGCGCCGGGAAGCCCGTCGTCCTCGCCGCCAACAAGGTCGACGGCCAGTCCGGCGAGGCCGACGCGGCCATGCTCTGGTCCCTGGGCCTCGGCGAGCCGTTCCCCGTCTCCTCGCTGCACGGCCGCGGCACCGGAGACCTCCTCGACGAGGTCCTGAAGAAGCTTCCCGAGGCCCCCGAGCAGCGCTTCGGCAACGCGGTGGGCGGCCCGCGCCGCATCGCCCTCATCGGCCGCCCGAACGTGGGCAAGTCCTCCCTGCTCAACAAGGTGGCGGGTGAGGACCGGGTCGTCGTCAACGAACTGGCCGGCACCACCCGTGACCCGGTCGACGAGCTGATCGAGCTCGGCGGCGTGACGTGGAAGTTCGTCGACACCGCAGGCATCCGGAAGAAGGTCCACCTCCAGGAGGGCGCGGACTACTACGCCTCGCTGCGGACCGCTGCGGCCGTCGAGAAGGCGGAGGTGGCCGTCATCCTGATCGACACCACCGACAACATCTCGGTCCAGGACCAGCGCATCATCACGATGGCGGTCGAGTCGGGCCGTGCCATCGTGATCGCCTACAACAAGTGGGACGAGCTCGACGAGGAGCGCCGCTACTACCTGGAGCGCGAGATCGAGACCGAGATGCAGCAGGTCTCCTGGGCGCCCCGGGTCAACGTCTCCGCCAAGACCGGCCGCCACATGGACAAGCTGGTCCCGGCGATCGAGACCGCCCTCGCCGGTTGGGAGACCCGCGTCCCCACCGGCCGGCTCAACGCCTTCCTGGGCGAGATCGTGGCCGCCCATCCGCACCCGGTCCGCGGCGGCAAGCAGCCCCGTATCCTCTTCGGCACGCAGGCGGGCACCAAGCCGCCCCGGTTCGTGCTCTTCGCCTCCGGCTTCCTGGAGGCCGGCTACCGCCGCTTCATCGAGCGTCGGCTGCGCGAGGAGTTCGGTTTCGAAGGCACCCCGATCCACATCTCGGTCCGGGTGCGCGAGAAGCGCAGCCGCAAGAAGTAGGACCCGCGGAGTGACACACGGCTGAGGGCCGGGGCGATCAGGCCCCGGC
>NZ_JBHYMF010000235.1:0-9534 GCF_042742855.1 Streptomyces sp. NPDC058877
GGGGTGCCGGTCAGGCGGGCGACTCCGTGCCGGGGGTCTCGGAGGTGGAGGGCGCCCCGAGGGTGGTGCTCTCCTCCGCCGTCGGCGGCGGGGAGGAATCGGTCGGTGTGGGCGTGCTCGGGTCCGGCGAGGCGGGCGACGACGAGGTGGTCGGCGAGGACGAGCTCGACGAGGGCTCGGGGGTGCTGCTCGTCGGGTGCGACGACCCGGAACTGGTGCTGGTGGGCGGGGGCGTCGTCGTCGCGGGGGCCGTGGTGGCCGTCGGGGTGGCCGGGGACGACGGGCTGCCGGAGGTGCTGGGAGCGCTGGGGGTGCTCGACCCCGTCGGCTCCGACGGGGTTCCGCTCGGTGCTTCCGAGGGGCTCGCGGAGTCCGTGGCAACGGCTCCTTCGGTCTCGGCCGGATCGCCGCCGTCCCCTCCGGTCGACTCCTCGTCGTCGAAGGCGTCGTCGGTGCCGCTCCCGTCCGCCGTGCTGTCCGAGGTGATGCGATCGGTGGCGGGCGTCTCGCCGTTGCCGGAGGTCGCGCCGAGGGTCACGACGGTGCCGAGGACCGCGACGAGGAGTGCACCGGCGCCGACGGCGACGAGGTTGCGGCGGGCCCCGTTGAGGATGCCGTCCTTGAGGCCGGGACGGGAGCCGTTCCCGACGGCGTCGGGGCGCGTGACGACCGTCGGCCC
Source organism: Streptomyces sp. NPDC058877 (assembly GCF_042742855.1). Lineage (NCBI taxonomy): Bacteria > Bacillati > Actinomycetota > Actinomycetes > Kitasatosporales > Streptomycetaceae > Streptomyces > Streptomyces sp. NPDC058877. The sequence continues at coordinate 680 of NZ_JBHYMF010000235.1, forward strand.
CTCGTCGGCGAAGTCCGGGAAGGGCGGGAAGGAAGCAGCAGCCGCCGAGGTCCGCGCGGGGCCCTTCGACAGCGGCGCCGTGACGGGCTCCGGACCCGGGAGGGCGGCCGGACCCGGGAGGGCGGCCGGACCCCGCAGGGCGGGGATGCCGCGCGGCGGGGAGACGGGTCCCTCGCTACGGGCGACGACGGGTCCGACGTGATCGCCGGAGAGGTCGGCGACGAGGGCGAGCGCCCTGCGCCCGGCGACGGTGCCGCGCTTGTCGGCGAGCGCCCCCCGCATGCCGATGGACGCCTCCAGTTCGGCGCGGGCGCGCTCCAGGTTTCCGTTGCAGATCGCGAGGACGCCGAGCTCGTGGTGGAAGTAGGCCTCCTCGGCGACCTCGCCGGTGAGCCGGGCGGCCTCCTGGCCGGCGCGCAGGGTCCGCTCCCAGGCGCCCCAGTGCTGGCCGGCCGCGAAGGCCGGTGCAGCGGCGCGGGCCAGGCGGACGGCGGTGGCACGGTGTTCGGCCGCGGCCTCCCCGGTGTCGGGGATCAGCGCGGAGAGGGCGGCGAGCAGGGCGTCGGACTCGACCGCGGCCCGCTGGGGGGTGACGGAGGGATGGGCCGCCCACCAGGCGTAGTGCTGGGCGACGGTGTGGGCGCGGTCGGCGGTCTCCTGGTCGTAGCCCTTGGCCAGGAGTTGGGCGAGGACTCCGGAGGCGAGCCGGTAGCGGGGGCCGACCGGGGAGAGGAGGCCGCAGGCCACGAGTTCGCCGAGGGCGGCGTCGGCATGGGTGTCGCCGACGAGGGCCGGCAGGTGGGCCTGGTGCGGGACCTCGCCGCCGAGGGCGACGGCGAAGCGCAGTGCGGCCTGGGCGGAGCGGCTGAGACGGGAGGCGAGGAGGGCGGCGGGCGCGGCGCCCTCGCCGAGGCTGGGCAGGGGTATCTCGCGCAGCTCGACGTCGGGGTCTTCCACGCCGTCGAAGGCGGCGGCGGCAACGGCCGCGGCGGCGTCGGGGTCAGTGGGGCCGAAGGCTTCTTCGAGGGCGCCGAAGGCGTCGAACTCGGCCGGGGAGACCCTCAGTCGGTCGCGCTGGCGGAGCAGGGCGCCGGCCTGGACGAAGCGGAGCGGGAGGCCCTCGGACTCGAACCAGAGGTCGCCGGCCCAGTTGGCCTCCTCGTCGGTGAGGGAGCGACCGACGGCGCTTTCCAGCAGCTCCAGCGCGGCGCCGCGCCCCAGGCCGGCGAGCAGCACCTCCTCGACCCGGGCCTCGGCGGAGGGAGCGGGTGTCTCGGGTCCCGCGGCGAAGAGGAAGGCGCACTCGGGGGCGGCGGTGAGGAGCTCGTCGAGGGCGGTGCCGCCGAACTCCAGGTCGTCGACGACGACCACGGCGCCGACTTCGCGGATCCGGTCGAGGAGGGCGGTCCGGTCGGGGCGCTGGCCCGGAGCGTGCCGGACCGCGGTGAAGAGTTCGTGGAGGAGTTCGGTGGGAGTGCGGTGGTGGCCCGAGAGGCGGACGACACCGTCGGGCGCCAGGTCGGCGCAGTCGGCGGCGACGGCGTCGAGGAGGGCGGTGCGGCCGGATCCGGGGGCACCGGTCAGACGGGCCGAGCGGCCCCGGGTGAGGATTCCGGTGAGCCGCTCGCGCTCCTCCTGACGTTCGAGCAGCGGTAGCTCGGGCGCGGCCGGGCCCGGCGGAACGGGCGGCGAGGCGGCCCGGGCGACCTCGGCGCGTTCCTTTGCGGTGCGAGGACGGGGTGCTTCCGGTTCCTGCCCTGGCGGGCAGGGCTCGATCTCGCTGCCGTCGACGGGGTTGACGGTGAGGAGCAGTTCGCCGGCGACGAGTCGGACGATGCGGGCACGCACGGGTGCCGGCGCGGTGCCGCCGCGCCCCTGGCGGGTCTCCTCGCCCTCGGCGTCGTGACCGTACTCCTCCGACCCAGGGTTGATCGGGTCCATGGTGCAAGCCCCCAAGAAGCGCTGTCCGGTGCCCGCCGGGCCGTTCCGTCAATGTGCAGGCGACCGAACCCTAGACCCTGGTCAGACCGTCGGGAACAGCCGGGGTGCTCACGAGACCAAGACGTCACGGTCTCGTGAGGATTGGGTGTGACGCCTGGTTCGCACGACTGTTCCGCAGTCGGTGGGGGCTCCGGGTGTTCCAGGGGTTCACACCCGGGGCAGGGACTCCAGGGCGAGGCCGCCCTCGATGGCGAGGATGCGGTGCAGTCGGGTGGCGACGAGCAGCCGCTGCATCTGGGGCGGCACTCCGCGCAGGACGAGTCGCCTGCCGCAGCGGCCGGCCCTCCGATGGGCCCCCATGATCACACCGAGTCCGGTGGCGTCCCAGGAGTCGAGGCCGGTCAGGTCGAGCACCAGGTCGCCGACTCCGTCGTCAACGGCCGAGTGCAGGACCGTACGGGCGTCCGCCGCGCTGCGGACGTCGAGGCGGCCCCCGACGACCAGCTCGACGTGGTCGCCCCTGATGTGCATATGCGCTCCCCGAGAGTGCTCCGTCTTCCCAACAACTGACTGCCGCATTGGCAGATACGTTGCGCCTTGTCAGCGAACCGACACCGAAATTCACCCCTTGGAGTGAGGGCGGGGTGGCGGTCCGGGCTCAGTGCTTATAGAAGCCCTGCCCGCTCTTGCGGCCGATGTCACCCGCGTCCACCATCCGGCGCATCAGCTCCGGCGGCGCGAACTTCTCGTCCTGGGACTCCGTGTAGATGTTGTTGGCGGCGTTCACCAGGATGTCGATGCCGGTGAGGTCGGCGGTGGCGAGCGGGCCCATGGCGTGGCCGAAGCCGAGCTTGCAGGCGATGTCGATGTCCTCGGCGGTGGCGACGCCCGACTCGTAGAGCTTGGCCGCCTCGACGACGAGGGTGGAGATGAGGCGGGTGGTGACGAAGCCGGCCACATCGCGGTTGACGACGATGCAGGTCTTGCCGACGGACTCGGCGAACTCGCGGGCGGCGGCCAGGGTGGCGTCGTCGGTCTTGTGGCCGCGGACGAGCTCGACGAGCTGCATCATCGGAACGGGCGAGAAGAAGTGGACGCCGACGACGGCCTCCGGGCGCCCGGTGACCGCAGCGATCTTGGTGATCGGGATGGCGGAGGTGTTGGAGGCGAGGACCGCGCCGTCCTTGACGATCTTGTCGAGCGAGCGGAAGATCTCGTGCTTGACGCCGAGGTCCTCGAAGACGGCTTCGACGACGACGTCCGCGTCGGCGACGGCGTCGAGCTCGGTGGTGGCGGTGATCCGGCCGAGGGCGGCCTCGGCGTCCTGCTCGCCGAGCTTGCCCTTGGCGACGAAGCGGTCGTACGACGCCTTGATGCCGTCGGTCCCCCGGGTCAGGGCGGCGTCGGTGACGTCACGCAGGACGACGTCCCAGCCCGCCTGGGCCGAAACCTGTGCGATGCCGGACCCCATGAGTCCGGCTCCGATGACGGCGAGCTTCCTGGCCACGATCTTCCACCCCTCAACACCTGTTCACTTCTGGCTCTCCGGCGGAGATTAGCGGTCGCGGGGCGTCATGTGACCGTGAAGTAACGCGCGTCACGCCCCGTTTGACGGACGTCACACTCACGACAGGCCGTACGGGTGGTCCTCGGGCCCGCACGGCGTGCGCGAGGACCTTCCGGACACGCCCCACGACGCCGACCCCGCCGCACCGGGTGCGGCTCGTCCCGGCCCCGGCGGCGCTCGCCGTGACGGTCGGCACACGCGCCTTCCGGAGCGCCGGCGGCTCACTAGGCTGGGCCCATGGTCAATCTGACGCGCATCTACACCCGTACCGGCGACCAGGGCACCACGGCGCTCGGCGACATGAGCCGCACCGCCAAGACGGATCTGCGGATCTCGGCCTACGCCGATGCCAACGAGGCCAACGCCGCCATCGGGACGGCCGTCGCCCTCGGGCAGCTCGACGAGGAGGTCGTGAAGGTCCTCGTCCGGATCCAGAACGACCTCTTCGACGTGGGCGCCGACCTCTGCACGCCGGTCGTGGAGGACCCGGAGTTCCCGCCGCTGCGCGTCGAGCAGGGATACGTCGACAAGCTGGAGGCCGACTGCGACCGCTTCCTGGAGGGGCTCGACAAGCTGCGCTCCTTCATCCTGCCGGGCGGCACGCCCGGTGCGGCACTGCTGCACCAGGCGTGCACGGTGGTCCGGCGGGCTGAACGCTCCACCTGGGCGGCCCTGGAGGTGCACGGCGCAACGATGAACGCGCTGACCGCCACCTACCTCAACCGGCTATCGGACCTGCTCTTCATCCTCGCGCGCACCGCGAACAGGGAGGTCGGCGACGTGCTCTGGGTCCCGGGCGGGGAACGCTGAACCGTTCTCCAGCGCCTTCTTCGGTGCCTTCTTCGGCCAGACCGCATAGCTGAGCGCGATCAGACCGTGGAGGCCGACGACCCGCCAGGCGCCGACGGTCCACTCCCGCAGCGACTCGGTGTCCCCGTCCTCGCCGACGTAGCGGGCGGCGAGGAACAGCAGGACGGTGGCGACGACGCCGCCGAGCAGCGAACCGAGCCAGACCCGGCCCTCGTGACGGGCCCGGGCCGCGCCGTACCTCGGCGGCTTCGCCGGCGCCGGGCCACCCCCCAGGCGGTGGGCGGCGTGGCCGTCGAGCCACCGCACGGTGCGGTGGCCGTGCCCGACGGTGTAGCCGAGGTAGACGGCGGCGAGGCCGTGCTTCGCGCTCGGGTCGGCGCCGTTCTTCAGGTCGATCGCGGTGACGACGAGGAGCAGGACCTCCAGGAGCGGTTCGCAGAGCAGCAGCGCCATTCCCGTCCGGGGCGCCTTCAGGAGGTAGCGGGCGGTGAGGCCCGCGACCAGCAGCGCCCAGAAGCCCACCTCGCAGACCACGATGAGCGTGACGATCACGGCGGTTCCCCTTTCGGCTCTCCTCCAGCCTCCCGTGCGCCCGGGGACGGTTCGTCGTCGCCGGTGACGAACCCCGTCTACACCGTTCGACGGAGGCGGACGGTGGAGGGATCGCCCCGGACGAGGAGGTGTCCGTCGGGCGGGACGTGTTGGATGGGTGGGTGACACTCCCCCGCCCGCATCGCGTCGACCTCCTCCTCTCGCTCTCGGGGCTCACCTGCGGACTGCTCCTGTGGTCGTACGACTTCTACATGACGTTCGGCCGCGTCTTCGAGCAGCGGTGGGCGGCCCTGGTCCCGCTGGCCGTGATGGCCTCGGTGGAGACCGTGCGCCGGACCGCCCCGCGCACGGCCCTGTTCGTCGGCACCCTGACGATCGCGGGCGACCAGTTCACCAACGGCAACCTCGCCACGGTGCTGATGTTCACGGACCTGGTCTACGCGGCGGTGGTGTACGGCCCTCCGGCCTCGGCACGCCGCATCCCGTACACCACCGGACTGATCGCGGTGACGCTGACCGTGGTGCTGCTGGTCTGGTGGCAGAACGCCTATGCACTGCTCGTGGGCATGGTCACCGGCATGGTCTCCTTCCTGCCGGCGATCACGGGGGCGGTCGTCCGCAACCACCGGGACGCGGCGGAGGCCGCCCGGCTGCGGGCCGAACAGACCGCGCTGCTGGCCGAGATGGACCGGACCCAGGCGGTGGTCGCCGAGCGGGCACGGATGGCGCGCGAGCTGCACGACGTGGTGGCGAACCACCTGTCCGCGATCGCGATCCACTCCACGGCCGCGCTCTCCCTCGACGAACCGGCCACCACCCAGAAGGCGTTGACCGTGATCCGGGAGAACAGCGTGGCGGGCCTCGCCGAGATGCGCCGGCTGATCGGGCTGCTGCGGGACAGCGCCGGGGAGGCCGAGCCCGGAGCCGTGCCGAGCCTCGACGGCCTGACGGGGCTGGTCGGACGGGCCCGCGCGAACGGCTCGGCCGGTGGCCTGGACTTCGTCCTGGAGGACCTCAGGAGACCGGACGGAGTCCCGTTGCCGGCTCCGGTGGAGCTGGCGGCGTACCGGATCGTCCAGGAGTCGCTGACCAACGCGGTCAAACACGCCTCCCCCGGCACGGTCACCGTCCGGATCGGCCACCGCGGCGGGGCCCTGACGGTGGCGGTCGACTCTCCGTACGGGAAGCGACCCGGACCGGGCGCACCGGGGACGGGATCGGGCCTGATCGGGATGCGGGAGCGGACGGAACTGCTCGGCGGGGCGTTCCGGGCGACGGCCTCGGGAACGGTGTGGCAGGTGCGGGCGGAGCTGCCCGCGGACGAGAAGGCGGGGAACCCATGACGATCCGGGTGGTGGTGGCCGAGGACCAGTCGGCGGTGCGGGCGGGGCTGGTGCTCATCCTGGGAAGTGCGCCGGACATCGAGGTGGTCGGCGAGGCCGCGGACGGCGAGCGGGCGGTGGAGCTGGCGCGGGCGCTGCGCCCGGACCTGGTCCTGATGGACGTGCAGATGCCTCGGATGGACGGGGTGACGGCGACCGGGATCGTGGTGGCGGAGGGCCTCGCCGACGTCCTCGTCCTGACCACCTTCGATCTGGACGCATACGTGTTCGGAGCCTTGCGTGCCGGCGCGGCGGGCTTCCTGTTGAAGAACGCGGAGGCCCGGGAGCTGATCGAGGCGGTGCGGACGGTGGGGCGCGGCGAGGGTTTGATCGACCCGGCGGTGACCCGGCGGCTCATCACGGAGTTCGCCGCGGCCGGGCGTCCCGCTCGGGTGGGGCGGGGGGCGGACCGCTCGGTCCTGGAGGTGCTGACGCCCCGCGAGCGGCAGGTGCTGTCGACGCTGGGCGAGGGGCTGTCGAACGCGGAGATCGCGGTGCGTCTGGACATGGCGGAGGCGACGGTGAAGACCCACGTCAGCAAGGTGCTGGGGAAGCTCAAGCTGCGGAGCAGGGTCCAAGCCGCCGTGCTGGCACAGGAGTTGGGGGTTTAACGGACCCCACCGACGTTGGTCTGGACCTCTTGACGATTGGTCCAGACCTTCCTACGCTCGCGGGGCGCGCGCATCTTCACGGACCACCCCCACCTTGTCCGTCCGCAACTTGAGGAGCACCCGTTGAGCACTCAAGCACCGACGCGCAGAACAGGGTTCAGACACCGGACCGCCGCCGGACTGACCGCCCTGATCCTGCCCCTGGCCGCCATGGTCGGCCTCGCGACCCCCGCCGAGGCAGCCACCTCGGCGACCGCGACCTACAACAAGACCTCCGACTGGGGCACCGGCTTCGGTGCCAACTGGACCATCAAGAACACCGGCACGACCACCATCAACTCGTGGACCGTCGAGTGGGACTACCCCTCCGGCACCGCGGTGACCTCCGCCTGGGACGCCGCCGTCACCAGCTCCGGAACCCACTGGACCGCCAAGAACGTCGGCTGGAACGGCACCCTCGCCCCCGGCGCCTCCGTCTCCTTCGGCTACAACGGCACCGGCTCCGGGGCCCCCAGCGGATGCAAGATCAACGGCGCGCCCTGTGACGGAAGCACCCAGCCCGGCGACAACCCGCCCTCGGCTCCCGGCGCCCCGGTCGCGTCGAACATCACCGACACCTCGGTGAAGCTCACCTGGACCGCGGCCACGGACGACAAGGGGGTCAAGAACTACGACCTCCTGCGCGACGGCACCAAGGTGACCACCACCACCGGCCTCAGCTACACCGACCAGGGCCTGAGCGCCGGTACGGACTACAGCTACACGGTCGTCGCCCGCGACACCATCGACCAGACCGGCCCCGCAAGCGGCGCCACCCCCGTCCGCACCACGGGCGGCGGCGGAGGCAACCCGCCGCCGAACGTCGTGAAGATGGGCTACTTCACCAACTGGGGCGTCTACGGCCGCAACTACCACGTGAAGAACATCGTGACCTCGGGCTCCGCATCCAAGATCACCCACATCAACTACGCGTTCGGCAACGTCACCGGCGGCAAGTGCACCATCGGTGACGCCTACGCCGACTACGACAAGGCCTACACCGCCGCCCAGTCCGTCGACGGCGTCGCCGACACCTGGGACCAGCCGCTGCGCGGCAACTTCAACCAGCTCCGCAAGCTGAAGAAGGCGTACCCGAACATCAAGGTCATCTGGTCCTTCGGCGGCTGGACCTGGTCCGGCGGCTTCGGCCAGGCCCTGCAGAACCCGACCGCCTTCGCCCAGTCCTGCTACGACCTGGTGGAGGACCCGCGCTGGGCCGACGTCTTCGACGGCATCGACCTGGACTGGGAGTACCCGAACGCTTGCGGCCTGTCCTGCGACAGCAGTGGCCCGAACGCGTTCAAGACCATGATGCAGGCCATGCGCGCCAAGTTCGGCTCCCACGCGATCGTCACCGCGGCGGTCACCGCCGACGCCTCCTCCGGCGGCAAGATCGACGCCACCGACTACGCGGGCGCCGCGCCGTACATGAACTGGTTCAACGTGATGACGTACGACTTCTTCGGCGCCTGGGCGGCCAAGGGTCCGACCGCCCCGCACTCCCCGCTCACCTCGTACGCCGGCATCCCGCAGCAGGGCTTCAACTCGGCCGAGGCCATCGCCAAGTACAAGGCCAAGGGCGTCCCCGCGAACAAGCTGCTGCTCGGCATCGGCTTCTACGGCCGCGGCTGGACCGGCGTCACCCAGTCCGCCCCCGGCGGCACCGCGACCGGCCCCGCACAGGGCACCTACGAGCAGGGCATCGAGGACTACAAGGTCCTCAAGAACTCCTGCCCGGCCAACGGCACCATCGCGGGTACGGCGTACGCCCACTGCGGCACCAACTGGTGGAGCTACGACACCCCGGCAACCGTGAACTCGAAGATGGGCTGGGCCAAGAACCAGGGCCTCGGCGGAGCGTTCTTCTGGGAGTTCAGCGGTGACACCAGTAACGGCGAGCTGGTCGGCGCCATCAGCAACGGTCTGGGCTAGCCAGCACGACGGAGCGGGGGC
>NZ_JBHYMF010000236.1:0-9505 GCF_042742855.1 Streptomyces sp. NPDC058877
GTCGAGGTGGTACTCGGAGACGGCGGCCAGCGGGGAGTCGGGGTTGTTGGTCACCGCGAGCGTGATCGCGCCGGCCTCGCGGGCGGCCCGGGTCGAGGCGACGAGGTCCGGGGAGCCGCCGGGACACGGGGCGGCGGTCGGGGCGGACGCCGGAGTGCGGGAGAAACGGGGGGCGGGCGCCGGCTGGGGACGACCCGCGACCTCGACGAAGGTCGTGCGGTCGCGCAGGGCGGGGTGCTCCGCGGCCTCGTCCGGGTCGAGCACGGGCACCACACAGGCGTCGTGCTCGACGAACGCCTTCACCCAGTAGTCCCGGGGGCGGGCGCGGAAGGCCTCGCCGATCCGGTCCCGCAGCGCGGGCCAGAGGGTCCGGTCGTCACGGTCGGGCAGGTCTCCCCCGTCCAGGCCGAGCTGGGTCAGCAGCACCTCGTAGAACCGCGGCTCGATCGCACCCACCGCCACGCTCCGGCCGTCCTGACAGGCGTACGTGGTGTAGAACGGCGCATCGGTCACGGTGACGTTGCCGGGGTTGTCCCGCCACTGGCGGACCATGACCTCCAGCAGGGCCGCCCCGTCCACCATGGCCGCGTCGACGACCTGGCCGCGTCCTCCGCGGGAGCGCTCGTACAGCGCCGCGAGCACCCCGAGGGCCTGGAGCATCCCACCGCCCGCGAAGGTGGAGAGATAGGTGGACGGTGGGGTCGGCCCACCGGACGGGGCCGTGTCGCTGTCGAGCAGTCCGGCCATGGCGAGGAAGCTGATGTCGTGTCCCGGGCGCTGCGCCCAGGGACCGCTCTGCCCCCAGCCGGAAACGCGGGCGTAGATGAGGCCGGGGTGGGAATCGGCAAAGGAATCAGGCCCTATTCCCAGGCGTTCGGCGGCGCCCGGGCGAAGCCCTTCGAGCAGGACGTCGGCGCGGCCGATGAGGTCGCGCACCCGACGCTTTCCGTCCGGGCTCTTCAAATCGACCGCGACCGAGCGCCGGGAACGACTCAACGGGTCGGCCGCGCCGAACGCAGCCGCGCCCGGGCGGTCGATGCGGACGACGTCGGCGCCGAGGTCAGCCAGCAACGTAGCTGCGAAGGCACAGGGAGCGCCGCTCGCCAGCTCGACCACGCGTACACCTTCCAGTGGCCCCATGGGATCCATCCCCTTTCCGGGATCTTCAGAAAAATCAGCTCGGAGAGCTGATGTCGACTTCTTCTTGAGGGTTTTGTTCGGGCTTCCGTATCGATTTACCGAAATCCCTTGCCTATCTTCCGAGTGTTTCTCCTCCACTTCCCCCTCTCCCATGAAAGGGCAGAAAACATGTCGGTCATCTACACTGCCGAGGTCGTGTCGTCTGGAGACGGCCGCAAGGGTCGGGTCCACTCCTCTGACGGCGTTCTGGAGTTGGTCCTCGATGCACCGAAGGAGGTCGGCGGCGCCGGCGAACAGACCAATCCCGAGCAGTTGTTCGCCGCCGGGTACGCGGCCTGCTTCCACAGCGCGCTGCGCCTGTCCGCCCGTGAGGCGCGGGTGGCCCTCGACGAGGAGCCGACCGTGACGGCCCGTGTGCATCTGGAGCGGGACGCGTCCGGCTATGGCATCAGCGCGGACCTGATGGTGCGGCTGCCGGGGGTTGCCCCCGGCACGGCCCAGGAGTTGGTGGACCGGGCGCACGCCCGCTGCCCGTACTCCCGTGCCGTACGCGGGAACATCAGGGTCGGGATCGCACTGGAATCCTGACCTTCGCGGAGGACGTGCCGCCGGGACCGGGGCGACGGTTCCGGCGGCACGCGCGCGCCGGAACCGGTCAGGCCGCCGGGGGCAGGGCCCGGGCCGCCGCCTTCGCCGCCTGCGGAAGGGCCGCCACGACCCGGTCGACCGCGCGGTCGTCGTGTGCGGCGGACAGGAACCAGGCCTCGAAGGGAGACGGCGGCAGATACACGCCCTGGCGCAGCATCTCGTGAAAGAAGGCCCGGTAGCGGAACGCTTCCGAAGCCTTGACCTGGTCGTAGTCGATGACCGCCCCTTCGGCGAAGAACACCGAGAACATGGTCCCGGAGTACTGCAGGCTGTGCGCGACGCCTTCCGCAGCCAGGGCCTTGGAGACCTCGGCCCCGATCGTCGCGGACACGGTCTCCAGCCGCTCGTAGACCTCGTCGGTGCAGTGGCGCAAGGTGGCCAGGCCGGCCGCGGTGGCCACCGGGTTCCCGGCCAGGGTGCCCGCCTGGTAGACGGGGCCGGCGGGGGCCAGGTGGGCCATGACGTCGGCCCGACCGCCGAAGGCCGCGGCCGGGAAGCCGCCGCCCATCACCTTGCCGAAGGTGAACAGGTCCGCCGCCACACCGTCCCGGCCGTACCAGCCGGCCCGGCTCGCCCGGAAGCCCGTCATCACCTCGTCGGAGATGAACAGGGCACCGTGGCGCCCGCACAACTCCTTCAGTCCTGCGTTGAATCCGGGCAGCGGCGGAACGGCACCCATGTTGCCCGGGGCCGCCTCGGTGATCACACAGGCGATCTCGGAGCCTTGCTCGGCGAAGGTCCGCTCCACCGCGGCCAGGTCGTTGTAGGGCAGCACGATGGTGTCGGCGGCCTGGGCTCCGGTGACGCCCGGGGTGTCGGGCAGCGCGAACGTCGCCAGCCCCGAACCGGCCGCGGCCAGCAGGGCGTCGACGTGGCCGTGGTAGCAGCCCGCGAACTTGACGATCTTCGAGCGGCCCGTGAAGCCACGGGCGAGCCGGATCGCCGACATGGTCGCCTCGGTCCCGGACGTCACGAGGCGGACCTTCTCCACCGGGTCGACCCGGGAGACGATCTCCTCGGCCAGGGCGATCTCGCCCTCGGTCGCGGTGCCGAACGAAGTGCCGGAGCCAAGTGCGGTGTTCACCGCCTCCAGGACGGCAGGATGCCGGTGACCGAGGATCATCGGGCCCCAGGAGCAGATGAGGTCGACGTACTCGCGACCTTCGACGTCGACGAGGTACGGGCCCTGCGCCGAGGCCATGAAAACGGGGGTGCCGCCGACGGAACCGAAGGCGCGCACCGGTGAGTTGACTCCGCCCGGGATGACGGCAGCGGCCCGCTCGAACAGCGCCGCCGAAGCGGTGCCGCCGGTGACGGGGGCAGTCGGAGCAGTGGGTGAGGACATCGGTCGGTGCCTTTCGCAGTTGCGGAGCGGTCTGGGTCGGTGTCGTGTGTGTGGGGGGGCGTGCCGTGTGGGGGGTACGTGGTCCGCGGAGGGGTGCCGGTGGCCGCGCGGGGCCGTGGGAGGGGCGGGGGAGCCGGTGGGGGTGTCGCCGGCTCCCCCGCGGTCACGGGTGTCAAACGGTCGGAGTGCTCTCGGTGGTGGTGAACGCGGCGTCGAGGACGACCACGCCGCTCGGCAGCACCCGCACCGGGTTGAGGTCCAGCTCGAAGTCCCCCGGCCAGCCGGCGACCGCGTCGGAGAGCCGGTACAACAGCTCGGCCAGCGCCCCGGTGTCGAGGGTCCGGGTACCGCGCGCCCCGCTCAGCAGGGCGGCACCGCGCAGTTCGTCGATCATGCTCTCGGCATCGCCGTCGGCGAGCGGCGCGATCCGGTGCGCCACGTCGTCGAGGAGCTCGGTGAAGATGCCGCCGAGCCCGACGGTCAGCACCTTGCCGAGCGGGCTGGTCCGGACGCCGACCAGCACCTCCACCCCGTCCTCGGCGAGCTCCTCGACGAGGACCTCGCCGCCGAGCGCCGCCAGCTCGCGGAACACGGCCGGGGCCTCCTCCGGTCCCACGCCGACCCGGACTCCGCCCGCCTCCGACTTGTGCAGCAGCCCCGGGACCACGGCCTTGAGCACGGTCCGACCGCCCAGCTCCCCCACCAAAGCGACGGTGTCGTCGGCGTCCCGGGCGATGCGGCCCCGGGGCACGGTGATGCCGGCGGTCGCCAGCAGCTCCTTCAACCGGGGCTCCGTGGCGTCGGCACCGGGCGCCGGGAGCGGCGTCGCCGTGGCGGCCCGAGGGCCCTGCGGGCGCGGCCGGCTGACCTGCCACAGCGCGGAGGCCGCCTTCAGAGCCCGCGCCGGGGTGGGGTAGTCCGGCAGCTGGGCGTCCCGGAGCATGGCCGGGGCGTCGGGGGCGAGGAAGTCGGCTCCGGTGCGGGCCACCAGGATCGGCTTGCCGCCCTTGCGGGCCGCCTTCGACAGGGCGGTGACCGCCTTCTCCACGTCCGGCCCGGCCATGACGCAGAAGCAAGCGATGATGAGGTCGACGGAGTCGTCCTCGATCAGTACGTCCAGTGACCGGTCGAAGAGGGAGGGGTCGCTGAGCACAGTTGCGGTGATGTCGACGGGGTTCTGCACCGCCCCGAAGGGCGGCACGATCTCGGTGAGCGCAGCGATGCTGTCCTCGGAGAGCTCACTCAGCTCCAGGCCCGCGTCCTCGATGGCGTCGGCAGCGAGGATGCCGGAGCCACCGGAGGTGGTGACCACGGCGACCCGCGGGCCCTTGGGCCGCAGCGGGAACTCGAAGGCGTGCGCCACGTCGAGGAGTTCGTCGATGTCGTCGACGCGGACGATGCCGAGCTGACGGAGGGAGGCGTCGAGCACCCGGTCGTCGGTGGCGAGGGCGCCCGTGTGGGAGGCCGCGGCCCGCCCGCCGGCTTCGGTGCGCCCGGACTTCAGGAGGGCGACCGGCTTGCCGGAGGCGCTCAGGGCGCGCAGCGTCTCCAGGTCGGGCACGTCCTCCAAGTACCCCAGCAGGCCGTGGCACTCGGGCTCCTCCGCCAGTTCGCGGAGCACCTCCAGCGCCGTGACGTCGGCGTCGTTGCCCGTGCTCACCACCCATCCGGGGCGCAGTCCGCGCTGCAGGGCGAGGCTTGCCGCGCCGAACCCCAGGGCGCCGCTCTGACTGACGAAGCCGAGGGTGCCGGGCTCGAAGGGGACGCTCTCGGCGCCGAAGAGGGGACTGAACGTGGCGAGGACGCGATTGTTGAAGCTGACGGCCCCGATGCAGTTCGGCCCGATCAGCCGCAGTCCGCCGGCCCGGGCCCGGGCGACGACCTCCTCCTGCAGGGCGGCCCCTTCGGGGCCGGTTTCCGCGAAGCCGGAGGAGGCGATGATGGCGAGCGGCACGTCGGCGTCGATGCAGTCGTCGACGGCGCCGGCGACCCGGTCTGCACCCACCATGATGAGCGCCAGGCCGACCGGGCCGGGGGCCTCCTTGACGGAGGTGTACGCGGGGACCCCGAGGATCTCTCCGCCGCGCGGGTTGATCGGCAGGATGCGGCCCTTGTAGCCGTGCCGCAGCAGGAAGTCCATCGGCTTGCGGCCGAGCGCGCCGGGGCGCTCGGTGGCGCCGATGACGGCGATGGAGTCGGCGTTCCACAGGGCAGAGATCGCGCTCATGCCATGACCTCCTGGGCGAGTGCGGGCTGGGGGGTGAACAGGGCGTGCAGGGCGTCGACGTAGACCTCGCCGTCGGGCCGTCCGGCCAGTTCGCGGGCACGGACCGTGGGCTGGTGGAGCATCTTGTCGACGATGCGCTGCACGGTGCGGGAGACCTCCTGCAGCGCGTCGCCGTCCATGCCGTCCAACCGTTTGCTGAGCCGGTCGAGTTCGGCGTCCGTGGCCTCGGTGGCGCTGGCGCGCATCGCCGCGAGGATCGGGGTGGCCCGGGCGGCCCGCCGGACGGTCTTGAGGTTCTCGACCTCGGCGTCGATGATCCGGTGCGCGGCCTCCACGCTGGCCACGGACAGTTCGTCGTCCCCGCCTTCCTCCGCAATGCGCTGGAGGTCGACGAGGGTGACGCCGGGTGTCCGTCCGGCTTCCGGCTCGATGTTGCGCGGCAGGGACAGGTCGAGCAGGTAGAGCTCGCGTCCTTCGCGTGCGGCCATCGCGGCGGCGACGGCGTCGGCGCGCAGCAGCGGTTCGGTGGCGGCGGTGCAGCTGACGACGACGTCCACCCCGGTGAGCAACTCCGGTACGGCTTCCAGCGGGTAGCCGCGGCCATCGGCGGTCTCGGCGAGGCGCTGGGCCTTCTCGGGGGTGCGGTTGGCCATGTGCACGGTGCTGAGGCCGGAGCGACGTAGGGCCGCGAGGACGACGCCGCCGAAGGAGCCGGCGCCGATGACCAGTGCGGTCTTGCCGTCCAGGGAGCCGACCAGCCGCTCGAAGAAGGCGATCCCGGCAGTGGCGAGGGAGCGGCCCGCCTCGTTCAGACCGGTCTCGTTGCGGGCCCGCTTGCCCGCGCGGAGCGCGGCCTGCACGGCCTGGTTGAGGGACTTGCTGGTGGACCGGGTGCGCTGAGCCCGGTCCAGGGCCTCCTTCACCTGGCCGAGGATCTGGTCCTCACCGAGGACGACGGAGTCGAGGCCGGAGGCGACCTGGAACAGGTGGCGCAGCGCGTCGTCGGCTCGGCGTACGTACTGGTAGGGCGCGATCTCCTGGGGACGGACACCGGTGTGCTCGGCGATCAGGTCGTCGAGGAGGGGTACCGGGTCGGTGTCCGGGGCGGATTCGACGTACACCTCCATCCTGTTGCAGGTGGACAGGATCAGGGAGGAGGTCAGACCCTCGGTCTCGGCGATGCGCCGGGCCAGGTCGTCGAGCGGTCTGGGGCTCTCGTAGAGCTGTTCCAGCAGGTCGAGGGGGGCGGTGGCATGGCTGATGCCCACCGCCAGGAACCGGTTGTCGTCCGGTGTTGTTCGTCGCACAGTCCTTAACACCTCAGTGGATAGGGCGGGCGAAGGCCCTGGTGGCCAGGCGGGCCCGGTTGGGTCGGGCGGCCCGGGGAAAGGGGTCGCGCGGTGCGTCTGTGTGGGGGGCGGCGCATGGTGGGGGTGGAGCCGCGGGGTGCGCGAGGTGGGGGGCCGGCCCCCGGGCGTGGTGTGGCGGTCGCCCGGTGGCCGGTGAGGAAGGCGCGGGGTTCAGCTGCCCAGACGGGGGGCGAACTCGGTTGCCCAGTAAGTGATGATCTGGGAGGCACCGGCCCTGTGGATGGAGGTGAGGCTCTCCACGATCGTCTCGTCGCGGTCGAGCCAGCCGCGGGCGGCGGCGGCCTCGATCATCGAGTACTCGCCGGACACCTGGTAGGCGGAGACGGGCACGTCGACGCGCTCGGCGATGAGACGGACGATGTCGAGGTAGGCCAGGGCGGGCTTGACCATCACCATGTCCGCGCCCTCGGCGAGGTCGAGGGCGACCTCCCGCAGGGATTCCCGGATGTTGCCCGGATCCTGTTGGTAGGTGCGGCGGTTGCCCTGCAGGGAGGACTCGACGGCGTCGCGGAACGGTCCGTAGAAGTGGGAGGCGTACTTGGCCGAGTAGCCGAGGATCGCCACGGTGTGGTGGCCGGCCGCGTCCAGGGCGGCGCGGATGTGGCGCACCTGGCCGTCCATCATGCCGCTGGGCGCGACGATCTGGGCGCCTGCCTCGGCCTGTACGACGGCGGCCTCGGCGTACAGCCGGACGCTGGCGTCGTTGTCGACGTCGCCGTCCGGGCCGAGGACCCCGGTGTGACCGTGGGTGGTGTACTCGTCGAGGTTGATGTCGCCGATGACGACGGTGGAGTCGCCGACCTCGGCGACGACCTCGCGCAGGGCGACCTGGAGGACGCCCTCGGGGTCGACCGCGCCCGACCCCTGGGGGTCCTTCTTGTCGTTCTCGGGGATGCCGAAGAGCATCAGCCCGCCCACGCCCGCGGTGACGGCCTCGACCGCGGCCTTGCGCAGGGAGTCCCGGGTGTGCTGGAACACGCCCGGCATGGAGGGGATCTCCCGGGGCTCGGCCAGCCCCTCGCGCAGGAACAGCGGCTGTATGAGGTTGGCGGCGTTGACCTGCGTCTCGGAGGTGAGGCGGCGCAGCTGCGGAGTGCGGCGCAGGCGTCGGGGGCGGTGCAGCGGGGCGCCCGCGGGAGTGCTGAAGGGGGCGGTGCCGATGGAGGACTGGATGGTCATGGGGGATCACGCTCCTTGGAGGGTCGAACCGAGGAAGACCTTTTCGAGGTGGCGGGAGATCTCGGCGGGCGGACGCTGGAACCAGTAACCGGCCGATGATCGCGAGAAGATGCCCAACTCACCCAAATTGACGGTGAGTTCGGCGAACTTGACGGCCAGACCGGCCGGATCGACGACGGGCATGCCGGCGAGTTCGCGGATGCCCAGGTGCCAGAGGATCTCGTTGGGGATGCCCTCGGCGGGGATGATGACCTCGGCCCCCGCCTTGCGGGCGCGTTCGGCGGCCTCGGTGTAGACGGTGACGAACTGGTCGTGGTCGTCGTCGAGGGCACGGTGGACGCCGTCCCATCCCCCGGGGACGACCTCGTACGCAGACATCGACCGCTCGAGGTCGTAGCGGCTGATGTTGGCGCGGATGGGCTCTTCCAGGGGCGGCATGAAACCGAGGAGCCCGAAGCGGTGTCCGGTCAGGGCCGACAGGAAGAACGCCGTCTCGCCGTACCCGAGGGTCGGGATGGCGGCGAGGTGTCGCGCGTCGCGCAGGCCGGGGTCCTGCCCGGCGGCCGTGATCCAGGCGTCGTAGCCCTGTCGTTCGGCCTCCAGGGCCGCGTGCGCGAAGTGTTCGCTGAAGAGCACTTGGGCCGAATGGTGGCCGACCAAACCGAACGGGGTGTTGTCGGGATAGGTGTCGGCCGGCAGGGTCTTGATGTCGATGACGGTGCCAGGGGCGGCGATCGCGTCCAGGTGCTCGCGATACCACTGGTCGAGCAGTGGCAGCCGACCCTCCACGGTGTGTTTGTGGAACCAGAGGCGCATGGCGCTTTCCGTCCTCTCAGGTGGGAAGGGCGGGGCAAGGTGGTGCGAACGGGTGTGCGTGGGAGAACCGCCGGGCGGGCGGGAACGCGGGCGGGTTCAGCCGGCCGGCTGCCGGGGTCGGGGGGCACAGTCCAGCAGGGAGGCGGTGAACAGGTAATCGGTGACGCGGGCCGGATCGGCGGCGATCCGACCGATGCCGTCCAGGGCGCGCCGCAACGCGGTCGTGTCGCCGATGCCGGCGGTGCGGGCCTCGCTGCGCGGGATCACCTTGTCCGTCACCACGGCTCGCCGTTCGCTGGCGACGCGGTCCAGGACCCGCTCGTCGGCCTCGCCGCGGTGGATCCTCGTCAGGGCCCGCCCCCAGGCGACTGCGTCGTGCAGTCCACAGTTCATGTTCATGCCGCCTGCGGTCGAGGTCAGATGGGCCGCGTCGCCGGCGAAGAGGACCCTGCCGACCCGGTAGTCCGGCAGGACGTACGAGGCCAGCCGGTACGTGTGCGCGTCCGCGACGTCCAACCGCCCGGCGCAGGAGGGCAGAGCATGCTCCAACAGGGCACGCACCGCAGGCCGCTCCGTGACCCGACCGCGCGGCGCGTCCGCCGGGAGCCGGAAGATCAGGCGCCAGTGGTCGGGCATGCCCAGGACGCTGAACGACTGTCGCGGGTCGCGGACGTAGGCCAGCGGTGCCAGGCCGGGCAACAGTTCGTCCAGGGCCGTGGTCGTCACCACCCGCAGGGCGTACCAGGGGTACTCGGTGGCCCGGGACGGCAGTCGCAGCGC
>NZ_JBHYMF010000237.1:0-9421 GCF_042742855.1 Streptomyces sp. NPDC058877
GATGCTGCTCCGGCACGGTGCGGCGGCCGCCCCGGTCGAGCCGCTCCGACAGGTCCTCCCGACGGAGTTGATCGTGCGGCGGTCCTGCGGCTGACCTCGGCGGGCGGGTGCCCGGCCGCCGAGGTCGGGGGGAACCCCACCCGTCACGAAGCCCCCGGGCACTCCGACCTCGCTGCGGCCCCGGTCTGCGTCGGGCCGGCGGCCAGGAGGTTCCGTGCGACGACGGCCGCCCTCGCCGCCGGCGTCGACGCGGCAGGTCCCGCAGCCGCAGGGGTGAAGCCGGAGCCCGGCCGCCCGGCGGTCCGACCGGCCGTCAGGAGGAGGAGCGCCACCGGTCAGCGGACCGCAAGGCCGTCAGCGCCGGGTCCCACTGGTCGGCCGGGTGAAGCAGTGCGGCGTGTCCACCCCGACCTCCACGACGTACTGGTGGATCTCCGCCCCCGCATCGCCCCGTTGCCGCGGAGGTCCCGCCCCCCGGGCGACCGTCAGCGTGCCGAGACGGCCCTGCCGTGCACGCACGGCTGCCGCCCGAGCCGGGGCACACGCCGAACGGCGGTCGACCCGGGCCGTCCCCACCGCCCCCGGACGGTCGAGCTCCTTGGCCGGAAGCCCGGGGCGACGGCCCGCCTGGACAGTCCGTCGAACCACCGCTTAAGGTCGGGGCCGACTCGTCGGGCCGCTGCCCGGAGACCGGGAACCCTCCAGGAGCACACACGTGGTCACCCCCGCCGATGTCGCCCGCCACGCAGGGGCCCCGGCCAGCACCGTCGGCCGTGGGCCCGGGGAAAAGCGCTCCGCACCCCCTCTCCACCCGCGGACGGATTCGGCGCGGCACCGCGCTCCTCGGCCCCCGCAGCCGCCCCGACCGGAAGCGCCGTGAGCACGCCGGAACCTGAAACCGACGACCAGGAAGCGGAGTTCCGGGCCTTCTTCGAACGCCACTACGCCGAACTCGCCCGTCTCGCACACCTGTTGACCGGTGAGACCGACGCCGCGGACGACCTGGCAGCCGACGCCATGCTCGCGCTCTGGCGCCGCTGGGACCGGGTCCGCGCCGCCGAGCATCCGGCCGCCTACGCCCGGGGGGTCGTCACCAACCTCGTCCGCACCCGGATCCGCGGCACCGTCCGCGAACGCCGCCGGATCGCCGCCTTCTGGGACCGTCGTCCGGAGCACGTCGAGGGCCCCGACGTCCCCGCCGTCGTGGACGTCCGCACCGCGCTCTGCGCTCTGCCCTTCCGCAAGCGTGCTTGTGTCGTGCTGCGACACGCCTTCGACCTCTCCGAGCGAGAGGCCGCCCGCATCCTGGGAGTCTCCGTCGGGACGGTCAAGAGCCAGACGGCCAGGGGCATGAAGGAGCTCCAGCGGCTGCTCGGCGACCGGGCCGCCACCGAACTCGCCGCGAGGAGGCCGTGATGGACGACGCACGACTGCACCAGCAGCTCAAGGAGGCCGCCCAAGCACACCGGCCCGATCGTGCCCGCATCCTCGCCCGCGTGGAACGCGGTCTCGCCGCCCCCGCCCCGACCGGCCGGCCGAACCGACCAGCACGTCCGCCGGTGCGCCGACACTGGACGGCGATCGCGGCCGTCACCGCCGCCGTGACCGCTGCCGTCGGCCTCGGCAGCCTCGCGGCGACCACGCTGGACGACCGCACGGCCGGACCGGTCACCGCCCTCCCCGCACCCGGCCCGACGGCGCGGGCGACCGGCACGGTCGACCCCGGAAGCAACCGTTGGTGGGCGCAGAGCGACCTCGCGGTGACGACCGGGTCACCGGTCACGGGCCTCACCGTCGAGCTGCGGATCGTGCGCACCTCCGGTGTCGTGAGCACCGGCCACTGGCGTACCCGACCCGCAGAGGACTTCACCGTGACGGTGACCGAGGAGGCCCGTGCGCTCGTCTACCGCTGGACGCTCAAGCCGGGACGCACGGTGCCGCCCGGCCCGCACGCCTTCGCGGCGCAGTACGACCACGCCGAGGGCGTGCGGGACGCTTCGGGGGACACCTACCGCGTCCTCCTGACCGGCCCCGACGGGGGTCGCACCCTCCTTCGGGGCGGCTTCGGGAGCTGATCCGCAGCAGCCCCCCACCGGTGGGAGGCGGGCGGCCCCGCCGGGCCCGGCGGGGCCGCTGCCGTGCGCCGTGCCGGTGCGGGCGCCGGGCGGAGCGCGCCGGGACCGTCACTCCAGGGGGAACCCGAGCTCTTCGGCGCGCGCACGGCTGCCGCCGCACACCCGGGCATGGGACTTCGGGTCCTCCGAGGCCAGCCGATGCAGCACAGCGGCTGCCTGTGCCTCGGCCGGGGTGCCGTCGTCCGGTACGTCCCAGCGGAACTGGAGCGGTTCGCCGGCCCGTTCCGGACGGCCGGACGCCAGTCCGGGGGCGTACCAGAAGGTCACCACGGCGGTGTCGGGGTCGTCGAAGCCGCTGCTGATCCAGCCCCGCTTCGCGTCCCAGCGGTCGAGGAGCCCCGGATCCCCGACCAGCCCCGCCTTGATCAAGCGGGCGACGGTGCGGGCCCGCCACGACCAGGAGCCGTCGGTCTCCGCCCTGGTGAGCTCCGCGTCGTAGACGGCGGCGTCGAACCGGTGAGCGGGCGGCTCCGCCGTCGGCCCCCAGCAGCCCGACGGGGTCCGCCGCCAGTTCTCCCACACCACGTGGTCCCCGTCCCGCCGGATGGTGACGTGGAGCGCGCCGCAGCAGCCCTCGGAGCAGGACGCCTCGGCGAGTTGCACCTCGCGGGCCTCGGCTCCGGCCCGCAGCCGACCGTCGTCCAGCAAGTGATCGGGGCTGTGGGCGGGACCGCGGCCGAAGAGCGCCGGGACCACCGGACGGCCGTCGATGAGCACGCGTGCCTCGACGGGGTTCCGGTCCGCCGGATCGCCCGCCACCACCTCGACGCGGAACGCGGCGGCCGGCGCGGGGTGTTGGAACGGCCGCCGTCCCGTTCGACGGATCCAGCCGGCCCGCTGCCGCTGGTCCGCCGTCTCGCCACCGGCGCTCGCCTCCGCCCACGGGGGCATGGCCAGCAGCTGACCGAGCAGGTCCAGGAGCACGGCGCGTCGCCCGGGCGGCCAGTCCAGCAGCGCACCGGCGCCGCTGCTCAGGTCGAGGGCGAGCGAGAGCAGCAGGGCTGCGTTGTCGAGGGTGGGCGGCAGCAGACGGGCCCGGGTGATGACGGTGTCGTACAGACGGAGCGCGTCGCGGTGGCCGAGGAGTTCCCCGGGGTCGTCGTGCGAAGAGCCCATCCGGACGAGCAGCTCGCCCGTGCGCGCGAGCAGCACCGCGTCGGAGGGCCTGTGGTCGAGGAGTTCGGACAGTCGGGATGCTTCTGCGATTCGACGGGCAGCCGAGCCCCCGACGGAGCGGAGCGCGGCCGGCAGCGCGACCAGCTCCGTGTACACGGCCTGCCGGTCGTCCTTCCACAGGGCGCGGATGAGCGGCCGTAGTTCGTCGCGGCGGCCGCGGGCGACGAGGTGCACGAGGGCTGCGGCGCGTCGGTCGAGGGCGTCGAGCGCATGCACCGCCGGGCCGGCCAGATCCCGGAAGAGGCCGAGGGCGGAGAGGCACGGGACGTCCTCGGGTTCCCCGAGGCGGCGCAGCAGGGCGATGCCCGCGGCGACGGTCGGCACGGTGGTGCCGCGCCGGGCCAGACCCCGCCCCAGGGAGCGGGCGGCGGCCAGTTGCTCCGCAGGGAGCTCCAGAGCGGCGACGGCGGTCCTCACCAAGTGTCTGTGGTGGTGCTGGACGCCGAGCTCCTCGAAGCGGCGGCGCAGGGTGTCGGGGTCCTCCGGGAGCGGGTCGAGCGCCTTCTGCACGGCGTGCTCGGCCGCTTCCCACGAGAACGGGTCCGTCCTGGGCCCGGGCTTCCGGGGCAGGGGGTAACCGCGCGGGGGCGGCACGGCGTCGGACGACTCGCGCAACAAGCGCTGGACGTGGTCGTACAGGGCGATCGGCGGAGCGAGCGCGGGGCGCTCGTCGGGGGCGCTCACCGGGTGGAGCGGGACTCGATTCGGTAGGTCATGGGCGCAGCTTGCCAGCCGGTCGGCGCGGTGTCGAACGAATAGCCGGACGGGAAGGGGGCTCGTGCCGTGCTTGCTCGCTCCTGACCGGGGAGGGCGCTCGCGGTGCTGCTGTCCGGGACCACCGTGGCCACCGTCGCCGGCGTTCCCGGTGGCGCTCTGCTCGGCGCGCTGTTGGGGTGGCGGGCCGCCTTCTGGGCCGTCGCCGTGCTCTGTCTGCCCGCCGTGCTCGGGCTCGTCCGGGGACTGCCCGCACAGCAGGCCACGGCGGCGGTCCGGCCCGCACTGCGGGTGGAGTTCGCACGGCTCCGACGGCCGTGCCTGCTTCTGGTCATGCTGCTCGCCGCGCTCGTCAACGCCGCGACCTTCGGCGGCTTCACCTTCTTCGCCCCCCTGGTGACCGGCACCACCGGGCGGGACCCGCTGTGGGTCCCCGTCGTCCTGGCGCTCTTCGGCGTCGGATCCTTCGTCGGGGTGGTCGTGGCGGGGCGCCTCGCCGACCGGAGCCCCGGCCTCGTGTTCGCCGCGGGAGCGCCGTTGCTGTTCGTCGGCTGGTCGGCGCTCGCGCTCCTCGCCGCACGGCCGGCGGCCCTTCTGGCCCTGGTGTTCGCCCTGGGCGTGCTGTCGTTCGCGGTGGGCGTCACCCTGATCGCGAGGGTCCTGTACGAAGCGGACGGCGCCCCCGCCTTGGCCGGGGCCTGTGCGACGGCCGCGCTCAACATCGGTGCCGTCCTCGGCCCGGTGCTTGTCGCGACGGCCCTCGGCGCGGGGTCCGGGAACCGGGGCCCGCTCTGGGCGAGTGCCTCCCTCGTCGCCGTCGCGACGGCGGTCGCCCTTCCCTTCCGGAGGGCCGCTGCCGGGGCTTGACGCCCTGGTGTCGGGCACCGCAGGGACCGCGGTGCCCCGCACCGGCCGGAAGGTCCGTGACCGGCCTCCGCCACGACACCGAACCCCGCACGATCCTCGGCGCCGCCCACGGGGGCGCGGCCTTCACCGTGCTGTGCGCCCTGGAGCGGCTCCTCGCCGCCTGCGGCCTCGACCCCGCCGAACCCTCCGAACGCCCCGGTCGGCCGTACCCGCCGCCGCGGACGGCCCAGGGGGCGCCGCCCGGCCGGTCCCGGGCCGTGGGAGGATGGCGCCCGTGAAGGATGTGCGAAGGGGCCGTGCCGCGTAGGAGACCGGCTTCGCTTCGACGGCGACGGCGCCGAGGGGGAAGCCCCCTGGTGCGCTACCGCGATGTCCCGGGCCTGTCGGGGCGGGCGAACGCCGCCGTCCGTGAGCTCGAGGGGAGGCGCTTGTCACCGGGCGTGGTGGCGGCGGCGCTGAGCGTCTGGTCCGTGCGCGTCCACGGCACCAAGCGTGACTGGAGGCCGTGGGAAGCCGAGTTCGCCTGCCGGTGCTGCGGCGAGGAGTGGGCCCGGGACACACTGCAGAGCGTCTTGTCGATGCTTCCGCCGAGGGCTGCCGGGGAACTCCGGCGCCACGTGGACCGCCTGGACGCGGTGCTCCTGGACCGGACGCACCACGAGCCGGCGGCGGAAGCGGAGCTGCCCTGGTGGCACCGCAGGTGCTGACCCGCGACCGACCTCGGCGATCGGGCCCGCCGGAACGGCCCTGCCCGAGCCCGGTGCGAAACGCGAGGGGCAGGTTCGGCTGCCGTACCTGCCGTACCTGCCGTACCGACGACGCCGTCGACGGACCGTTTCCGCGTGGGCGAAAGGGCCGACTAGGCTCTCGCACACCATGAACCAGCCCACGGAACCCAAGGCCGACAAGTCGGGCGTGCGACGGCACAACCTGAGCCTCGTCCTGAGGACCGTCCACGAGGCCGGCGAGACGACGCGGGCAGCGGTCGCGGCCCGCGTCGGGCTCACCAGGCCCGCCGTCTCCTCCCTGGTCGAACAACTCCTCGACCTCGGTTTCCTCGTGGAGTCGGGCAAGACCTTCAGCGGACAGGCGGGGCGGCCGGGCACCGTCCTCAAGCCGGCGGACACCGGACCCGCCGGCCTCGGCGTCGAGATCAACGTCGACTACGTCACCGTCTGCGTCGTCGACCTCACGGGCACCGACCGCATCCGCCGCACCGAACGCCTCGACAACCGCGCCGCCGAGGCCGAGGACGTCCTCGCCGGTGCGGCCCGGGTGGCCGCGGAAGCCCTCGACGAGGCGGCCGAACGCCGCCTCGCCCCGGCCCGCGCCGGACTAGCCCTCCCCGGTCTGGTGTCCGGCGGAACCGTCCGACAGGCCCCCAACCTCGGCTGGAACGACGTCCCGGCCGGTTCCCTCTTCGGCACGGCCCTCACCGCGCTGCGCCCCCACACCGCGGGCCTCCCGGTCACCTCGGACAACGAGGCCAACATGGCGGCCCTCGCCGAGCTCTGGTTCGGTTCCCTCGGGGACCTCCGCACCTTTCTGCACCTGACGGGCGAGATAGGCGTCGGCGGTGCGGTCGTCGTCCACGGCGAGCTCCTGCGCGGCGCCCACGGATTCGCCGGGGAGATCGGGCACCTGGTCGTGGACGCCGAAGGACCGCTCTGCCGCTGCGGTTCCCGCGGCTGTCTCGAACAGTACGCCGGACAGGCCGCACTGCTCGCGGTGACGGGGGCCGTCGACGTCCCGGACCTCGCCCGCCGGGCCGAGGCGGCAGAGCCGGGCGCCCGCACCGCCCTCGCCGATGCCGGCCGGATGCTCGGCCGGGCCCTGTCGGGAGCCGTGAACCTCCTCGATCCCGAGGCCGTCGTCCTGGGCGGCATCTATCCGCGCCTGATGCCCTGGCTGGCTCCCGCCCTGGTGGAAGAGCTCGCCGCCCGGGTCGTCTCCGGCCTCTGGACCCCGGACGGGGACCGGCTGCGACCGGCGTCCGCCACCACGGACGCCGCCCGCGGGGCAGCGGCCCTCGTCCTCCACGACGTACTGGCCGACCCGCTGTCCCACGCCGCGGCGCCGCACGCCTGACCCCCTGCCCGTCGGGATCCGCCCTCCCCGCCCGGAGGGCACGTCGCACCCGTGCGAGCCCGGACCGGCCTCCCAGCCGGTCCCGGCGCCGTGGAGGCGCACCCCCGGACGGCTCGGACGCGGGCCGGCCCCTGCCCCCTGCCGCGCCGCTCTCATCCCGCTCTCATGCGGGCCTTATCCCCTCATCACACGCGGCCCCTAATTTCGCGGCCATGTTCTTCACCTACCTCCGGCGCGAGCTGCGCCGCCGCAGAAAGGCGGCGCTCGTCGTCGCCTCCGGGCTCGCGCTCGGCATCGCGCTGGTCATCGTCGTCAACTCCGTCTCCGCGGGCATGAGCCGCGCCCAGGGCAAGGTTCTGGAGTCCCTCTACGGGCTCGGCACGGACCTGACGGTGACCAAGGCGCAGGAACGGCCCGAAGCCGGGGCGCAGCCGCAACGGCCCCGCTTCGAGTTCCAGGGCAAGGAGGACGGAGAGGAACAGAGCAGCGATCGACTGATGGTCCAGGGCTTCCAGACCCTCGCCGACTCCACCGTCGGCACGGTTGCGGAGCAGCAGGGCGTCGACCGGGCCGTCGGAGGCCTGAGCCTCGTCAACCTGAAGATCAACGGCGAGTTCAAGCGGGGCCAGATCCAGCGCGGCCAGAACCCGCCGGACGGTCGGACCGGCGGGGGCTCGGGCTCGGGCGACACCGTGACCGGTGGGGGCGCCGCCTTCGACGTCGACTCCTTCACGATCTACGGCACCGACGTCACCGTCCCCGACCTCGGGCCCCTCACCACCTCCACCGTCTCCACCGGCCGCACCTTCACGACCGCCGAGACCGATGCCGAGGTCGCCGTCGTCGACAGCGCCTACGCCCAGCAGAAGGACCTCTCGGTCGGTGACGAACTGGCCGTCAAGGGAGTCGACTTCGAGATCATCGGCATCGCGACCGCCGACAGCGGACAGTCCGCCGCCCAGGTCTACCTTCCCCTGAAGCAGGCACAGACCCTCTCCGAGTCCGCCGGCAAGATCACCACGATCTATGTGAAGGCGACCGACTCGACACGGATCGACGCGGTCAAGACCGCCATCCAGAAGAACGTTTCCGGTACCACCGTCACCACCTCGGCCGACCTCGCACAGACGGTCTCGGGCTCGCTCGACACCGCGGCCGACCTCGCCTCCAACGTCGGCAAGTGGCTTTCGTACGCGGTGCTGCTCGCCGCCGTCCTCGTCGCGGGACTCCTCACCTCCTCCGCCGTCGGGCGCCGGGTCCGCGAGTTCGGCACCCTCAAGGCCCTCGGCTGGAAGAGCGGACGGGTCACCCGGCAGGTCGTCGGCGAGGCCCTCGTCAACGGCGTCATCGGCGGCGCCCTCGGCATCGCGATCGGCCTTGCCGGAGCCTATGCCGTCACTGCTGCGAGCCCGACCCTCACCGCCGAACTCGGTTCGGGAGGCGGCACGTTCGGTGGGGGACGCGGTGGCATGGGCTTCGGCGGCGCCCGCACGGCGGTCGGCAAGACGGTCGACATCGCCCTCACCGCCCCCGTCAGCGTCACCACCGTGGGCCTGGCCGTCCTCCTGGCCCTCGGCGGCGGTCTCGTCGCCGGTGCCTTCGGCGCCTGGCGCGCCTCGCGGCTGCGTCCCGCCGATGCACTGCGCCGCGTCGAGTAGTCGACCGCCCGAACCCACTCACGTACCACAGGAGTCCCACCATGTACGAACTCACCGGCGTCACCAAGCAGTACCGGCGGGGACAGAAGAGGGTCGACGCCCTCGCCGGGATCGACCTCACCCTCGCCCGGGGGGACCGGCTGGTCATCCAGGGTCCCACGGGCGGCGGCAAGTCGACCCTGCTGCAGATGCTGGGCGGCCTCGACCGCCCCACCTCGGGCCGGGTCCTGCTCGACGGCGTCGACCTGGCAGGGCTCTCGGAGCGCCGCCTGACCACCGTGCGCGGTGAGAACATCGGCTTCGTCTTCCAGAGCTTCAACCTCATCCCCACGCTCACCGCGCAGGAGAACGTGGAGACCGCCCTCGTGCCCCTCGGGGCCAAGGCCGTCGAGCGGCGGAGCAGGGCCGCAGAGGCCTTGGAGTCCGTCGGACTCGGCGAGCGCCTCGGCCACCTGCCGTCCGAGCTCTCCGGTGGCCAGCAGCAGCGCGTGGCGATCGCCCGCGCCCTGGTGAAGCGGCCCAAGGTGCTCCTCGCGGACGAACCGACCGGCAACCTCGACGAGTCGATGCGCGACGAGATCGTGGACCTGCTCGAAGGGCTCTGTGACGAGCACGGCCTCACCTTCGTCATGGTCACCCACGACAGCGCCGTCGCCCGCCGGGCACACCGCCTGGCCACGATTCGGAAGGGACGCATCACGGTCAAGGAGAACCGGCAGTCGGCGGCCCCGGACCCGGTCGAGGCCTGAGGGCACCGGACCCGGCTGCCGAACCGGCACCATG
>NZ_JBHYMF010000238.1:0-9409 GCF_042742855.1 Streptomyces sp. NPDC058877
CGTTTGTCCACACACCAACCGATGATCACGCGGTGGCCGTACCCGTTCCCAGCCAGGGTCGCCACAAGATCGCGAAACCAGACTGGAGTACTAGGCGGAGTGGCCGCCGACCGACTGCCCAAGCGGCAGCTGATGGTCGCTTCCTCGATCGTGTGCGGTCTTGCCCAGCTCGGCACAGCTGCCACCTTCATCGGTGGCATATCCCTTTGGTGGGGACTCGCCTGCCAGATCGTCTTCGGCATGTCGATGGCGATCGGCTATCCCGCGATGTTCGGGTACCTCCCGCACTGCGTCGAGCCGAAGAACCTCGGAGCCGCCAACGCGCTCCTCGGCGCCTGGACCGGAATGGCCTCGCTACTCGGTCCGACAGTGGCAGCGATCTCCGCCGCGCTCGGACCGCCCGCCCTCGCGCTCGCCGCGGACGGGGTGTCCTTCCTGTTCAGCGCCTTGCTCCTTGTGGGCCTGCCGCACGGAGGGCCCACCGAGCCGATCAATGACGCGGCGGCAGGGCTGCGTGAGGGATGGCAAGCGCTGCGCGGGCTCCCCTGGCTGCTGCGGATGACGGTGGTCGACAGTCTCATCCTGCTCCTGGTCGCCGCGCCCTTCATGGTGCTCGGCCCGGGCATCGTGCAGCACCTCACCCCGAATGGGTGGGCCCTGTTGATGGTCTCCTTCGCAGCGGGCGAATTGCTCGGCAGCCTCGCGTGTGGCCGCCTACGCCTGCGTCGCCCGATTCTGACCGCCGCACTCGGGCTGCTGGCTATGGGGCTGCCCCCCTTGCTGCTCGCCGCAGGTACCGGAGTACCGGCCTTGTGCGTCGCACAGTTCCTCGCGGGTGCCGGCATCGCCGCGTACGGCGTGCTCGTCAACACCGCCATCCAGCAGAACGTTCCGGCCGATCGTCTGTCCCGCGTGGGGGCGATCTCCTCGATCGGCTCGTTCGCCTTCCTGCCGCTCGGTTACGTGCTCGCTCCGCTCATCGCGGGTGTCGTCGGCCCCGAACCGGTGCTGTGGATCGCCGCGGTCTGGACGGTCGCCTCCGTCAGCGCGCTGGTCGCGGACCGTACCCTCCGCGAATTCGGCCCCCAAGCCAGCTCTGAACCATTTCGGAGTACGGTAGGGCAGTAGCCTCAGAAAGATCTCTAATGTCAGTGAAAAGGTATTCCAGTGTGGCCGAATGGGCCCGCAGCATACCGCCGGGAGCAGCAGCTCCGGAAATTGAGCGGACTATTCCGTGGTTGAGTGCGGAAGAGGGGCGAATCACTCGCGAGCAATACATTCTCAGTAATGCCGAATGCGCGCATCCCCATGCGCAGGTCAGCAATAGACCCTCGGTAGAATTCGCGACCTGCTACGTGATTCCGCATGACTGCCCGCATACCACCTACGCCACCTGGTCCGTGTTCTTCGGCTCCCCGCTGCGGGACCTTCTACACCGGCTACCCGACGCGCAGGAGAAGGAGCACCTGCGGGGAGCGATGGCGGACCTCGCGCGGCGCGCGCCCATCGAAGGCACGGACACCCTTGCCGTGGTCTCCCCGGGGTCGACACAGCCTGGCGTCACCAGCGGTGCGGGTGGAGTCCGGGCTCTGGCTGCGCTGGTGTCCGAGGCCGAGAACCTCGCGGACGAACGTGCACTGCCAGTGGTGGAGTTCGGCAACGTACGCGACGAACACGACTGGGCCCCGTTGCACCAGATACTGCGGGAGCGAGGGTACGTGCCGGTGACAACCGGCGCCGACGCGGTCCTCGACGTCCCCGCCACCGGGCTCGACGCCTACTTCGACGGCTTCCGCTCCCACCGGCGCAAGGTGCTCCGCAAAGAGCGGGCTCGGTTCCTGGCTCGGCAGCCCGATATCACACTGCTCGGCGCGCAGGGGCTGACCCCGGACCTGGTGGAGCTCCAGCTCGACCGGTACCGACGCTACGGGCACGAGGCCGACGCCGACGCCGTACGTGACCGGTTCGAGCGCGCTGCCGCCGTACCAGGACTGCATGTCCTGCGCGCCGACGGCGAAGACGGCCCGCTGGGTTTCGTCGCCTTCTACGAGGACCTCCCGCACCGACGTATCGTCCCGAGACTCGGCGCCTTCAGCACCGACGACCGGGGCAGTTACTTCAACCTCGCCTACTACGAGCTCATCGCCCATGCGGCGCGCGGCGGCGGCTTCCACATCCACTACGGGGAGTCGACGTATGGCGCCAAGACCACCCGGGGCTGCCGGCTGACCCGGCTCGTGACCTACTTCCGCGCAGCCGACCCGCTCCTGCACGACGTCCTCACCACGGCCGGTGCCATCCGGTCGGACCTCGAGGAACGGGAAATCGCCACCGCCGAGAACACGTTCGCCGCCTCCTGACCATCGCGGCCTCGCGCGTCGTACCAGGCCATCACAGCAGGCCCGCCCCGGGTACCCGGCAGAGTCCCTGCCTCGCAGCCGGGTCGGCTGCGCCTGCCTTCCCAAGAGAGAGACCAACGATGATCGCATCCAGTGCCAGCACGTCTCTCGTCGGCATGGGTGTCTTCCGCGCCGCAGCCGACGTGCGCCACCTGCAGTCCGTGAAAGTCGCCGGCGAGACACACCCGCTGTCCCCCGTCTCCAGCGGCTTCGTCACCATCAGGCCGCAGGGCTTCAAAGAGGACATGACCGCGGCCCTCGGAGCACTCGGCTGGGGCCGACCCGTGGCATTCGTCGAGGATGCCTGTGGCCTGGCCGAGTTCACCGCGGCTGCCACCGAATCGGAATACCTCCCGGCCGCCGAGGACAGCGCCGAGCCCATCGCCTTCGTCGTTCCCACCCTGTTTCGCAACCGCAGGGCCGCCTCGATCGCGCGGCGGTTGGACCGGCTTGGGACCATCACACGGCCCTTGAGTACCCCCGGCAGGCAAGGTATCGGGTGCAGATCGAAGTCCCAGTCCGTGCAGGCCGTGGGGGTGGGGCCGTGGACGCTCGACGTGGGTGAGGACGCCCTGGGCCCACTCGCCGCTGGCTGGCACGTAGTCATGACCGACTGGACGCACCGCCACACCTTCACCCGGATCCCCGGGCACGAGCGGTTCGTCCCGCACGTGCTGCCCTACCGCTACGGCGACTTCGACCAGAACATCGACCAGGTGGACGAGGCGCTGCGCGAGCTCCACGCCGCTGGCCACAATCACGTGGGCCTGCTCGTCGAAGGCAACCCTGACACGTACGACGTCCTCGACGGATTGCCGCTGTCCGACCGTGAGGTCCACGTCACCCCCGGCATCCCGATCGGCCTCCTCGCTGCCGCGCAGACCGCCCGGCACTTCCGGAACGACCCCTTCGCCCGGTCGTTCGCCTACCTCTCGGGACTTCACGGCCGCCACAGCCTGCCACCCCAGCAGTTCCTCGGGGAGCTCACCAGCTACCTGGCTGCGGGCATCACGTGCGTCCTGGTCGAAATGCACAAGGGCGACGTCGACCTCGCACTCGAAGCCGTCCGTCTCTGCGGTAAGGAGAAGTCCGTCGTGCTGATGAGCGACTACTTCTCCAGCGAGGAAGAGACCTTCTTCCTTCACGGCACCCCGGAAGGTCTTAGGGAAGGGCTCCCAGCGGACCGAGGGGGCCTGTCCAGCCTGTTGATCGCCGATGGAGGTCTGCGATGACCCGCCCCCTGCCCGCCGTACTGTTCGACGCCGCCGACACCCTCCTCGAACTGACCCCTGCCTTCCCTGAACTCCTCTCCACCTCCTGGCTCGGAGCCGAGGGAGCACCCTCGGCGCAGGACGTACGGGAGGCGCTGTGGGCCATCGGAGCCGAGGGCCACTGGCCCGACGACGAGCAGGCCGCCGACGCCCGGCTGGCCATGTGGACCGCGTTCTTCCACGACGCGCTGCGGCGCGCGGGCGGCGCCGACTCCCACGCCGCCGCGCAGCGCGCCGCTCGCTATGCCCTGGACCCTGCGCACTATCGCCTGTACCCCGACGTCCTGCCCTGCCTCGACGCACTGCGGGCCGCCGGTCACCAGCTCGCCTTGGTCTCCAACTTCGACGGATGGCTGCGGGACATCCTCGCGGCACACCAGCTCACCGAGCGGTTCGACGAGGTCGTCATCAGCAGCGAGGTCGGCTTCGAGAAGCCCCGCCCGGAGATCTTCACCCTGGCCTGCCGGCGGCTCGAACGGTCGCCCGCGGAGTGCGTGTTCATCGGCGACTCACTCGTCGTCGACATCGATGGGGCGCGGGACGCCGGCATGCACCCGCTGCTCATCGACCGCTACGGACGCTTCCCCGACCACCCCGGCCCCAAGGTCAACTCGCTTGAGACCCTGGTGGGCCTTGTGCCGAGCCTGCCGCTCACCACCCCGGAGGACGCCCGATGACGAGCGAAAAACCCCTCGAGACCGCTGTGGACACGGAGGCTGTGGCCCGCTCCGTCGCCACCGAGCACGGGCTGACACTCCATGGGCCCGCAGGCGAGGGGGTGGACTTCGTGGTCTGCCGCGTCGGGCACCCCGCTCTCGGCGAGGCAGTGCTACGCATCCCGCGCCACCGGGTGTACCTCTCGCCGTACGGGAACGTCGACAGCGCCGACCTGGTCCGGCAGGAGCACGAGATCGCCGCATACCTCGGTCCGCTCGGTCTGCCCGTGGCGACACCGCTGCGTCGGATCGAACGGCCGGACGGCCTCGTCGTCTCCCTCGCCGCCCATGTCGATCACGATGACGTGCCGATCGACGGCCGCGACGTGGGCCGCTTCCTCGCCGCGCTGCACGGCACGACGCCCCCGTCGGTGCGGCTCGCGTACCAGGCGCCCGGCGACTTCACGACCTTCTTCATCCAGCGGTTGGCCGACCGGCATACCAACCTGCGGCTCATGGCCCCGGCCCTGCCGCCCCTGCCCGCCCCCCACCGAATCGAAGCCGCCCTGGAGGCCGTCCGGGCCCCGCATCGCCTGCTGCACCTCGACGTCCGCCGACAGAACCTGCTGGGCCAACAGGGCCGGCTCGCCGCAGTCGTCGATTGGTCCAACGCTCTGGTCGGGCCGCCGCTCATGGAGCTTGCGAGGGTTGCCGAGTACGCCCGGCTGCCCGACAACAGAATCGACGCGGCGGCCATCCTGGCCGGCTACGCGGAGACGCTGACGACCCCGAGCCTGGACACTCCGGCGGCCCTGCTGTATCGGCTGGACACCGCAATCATGCTCGCGCTGGTCTTCCACAGCGTGGCCCCGGACGCCGAGCGCGCCCAAATTCTCACCGCACGGGCGGAGCACCTACTTGCGCGGCTCCATGCTGGCGTGCGCCCCGCAGACACCGCCGGTTCGTCCCACGAGCAAGGGAAGCAGCGCTGATGGACATCGTCGACCGCTACGGGCTCACCGTCGCCGAGCTCACCGCCGAGGAGGCACTCGCCTCGTCCGGCCCCTGGCGCGGGCCGGACGTCGACCTGCTGAGGGTCGTCGATCCCCACCCGCGCGACCAGGCACGCCTCACGGCCGCCGGGTTCATCGTGAAGCCCAGCTGGGTCAACTGGGTCGCGCCGCTACGAGCCTCCGAGGCCGACTTCCTCGGTGCACTCGGCTCCAACGAGAGGCGCAAGGTGCGACGAGGTCTGGAGCTCGCCGCCTCGGCCGGACTGCGCGTGGAGGTGCGGTCGGAGCTGGAGGAAGGCCCGTTGGAGGAGTTCCTGGGCGTGTACGAGAAGCAGGTCGCCGGCATGCGTAACGGCGTGAACCTGGCCCGCGGCGAGCAGCGCTCGCTCCTGGAGCAGTCTGGTTCCCACATCGGTGTTTTCGCGTACGAAGGAAGCCGCATGATAGGCGGGTGCGTCTGCCGAGTGCGCGCGGAAGGCTCCTTGCTCCAGCTGCGCTATGTGACCACTGCGGATGTCGACCAGCGCGGCTCCCTGACACGCGCCCTGTACATGGCGGCATTCCAGGCCGGCCGGGACCTGAGCTGCGCCCGCATGTCCCTGGGTAACGACACCTCTCTGTACGGGCATATCACCTCCCCCGGCCTGTACGAGTTCAAGAAGCGGCTTGGGTTTGCTCCGTTGCCTTCGGAGGCTGTCGACCCCGGTCTGGGAGGCGACGAGGCCGACCGCTTCGTGTCGCTGCGTGCTCTGACCGACCCGTCGCTGCTCCTCGCCTACGATGCCGGGTTCGGCACATTGAATGGTGAGCGGGAGAACCGCCCCCAGGGGCTCCGACTGCACATCCTGGCATCGGGGGACGACGTGGACCTCGCGCCGTACCGAGCAGACTTCCTCAGCGGAGTCGAGGTAACCGTGGTCCCCTGAGGTGAGGCGGCCGAAGCCGTCTCCGGGCCGTGGCAGCACGCATGGGTGGCACTGAAGTGCCAGGTCAGGCCGCGATAGGTGAACGAGGCTTGCCTGAGGTGGTCGGCGATGCGGGCGTGGAGCCGGGCGAGCGGGGACAGGGCGGCGTACCAGCGGCCCAGGCGGTCTATCTCGCCGGCGAGCTCGTCGTCGGGGAAGTGGCCGCCGTGGACGGCCTGGCGGTGGGCGTCGCCTTCGGCGTCCAGGTCGTCGGGGTCGAGGACGACGGGGCTGGTGGTGCGGCAGATGGTGCAGCGGTAGCGGTAGCGGCGCACGGTGGGCGGTCTCCCGAGAGGCTGGTGTTCGGGCAGGAAACGACGACGCCCCGCCCGGAAGTGATCCGAGCGGGGCGTTGCCGAGCTGTGCGGTGTGTCAGGTGTTGATCTGCCTGCGGACGTCTTCGACGCGGCGGAGGATCTCGGTGGCCATGTCGGTGATCGCCTGGAGCTGCCTGTCGATGTCGGCTGGGTCCGGGCCGGTGAACGAGAACGAGCGGCCGTCATCCTCCGACTGTGGGTCAGTGAAGGAGAACGAACGGCCGTCGTTGCGGTCCGGCTGCGGGTTGGTGAACGAGAACGACACGGGCAGCTCCAGCGTCAGATGTTCAGGTGGTGGGCACGCCGGATGGCGGCCTCCCACACGCTACGCACCTGCGCCCGATGGTGTCCCGCCGAGTGGTGTAGCCGATCAAGCTGGCGGAATCCGCAGGTCGTGGCCCGATTCGCCCTCGCCGGCGGCCCTGTTGGGGCTCGCCGAGCCGGGACCAGCGGTGATCGCACGACGGACCGCAGTGGCACGTCCCGGACGGCTCCGAAGCGGAGGCGACGGACCGTGATCGGCTACACCACGACGGGGGACACGACCCCTCACCTCCGTGCGCACCGGCCAGCTCGGGCCGTGCCGTCTTGGCGAGCCGGTCCAGGCGCTCGTAGAGCGCGCGGACGTGCCGGGCCCGGCGCTGGACGCAGTGCGCGGTGCCCTCCAGGCCGGTCGACAGGTGCTGGTCGGTCTCCTGCAGGACCAGGTCGGCCAGCGCGCGGGCCGGGTGGTCCTCGGGCAGGTGGGCGGCGGCGCGGCGGACATCGGCGGCGACTGCCCGGGCGGCTCCCGTCAGCAGCAGCGCGATCTGCTGGTAGTCGGCCGTCTCCAGGCCGGGGTCGGCTGTCCACGCGAGCACGGCCGTGGCCAGGCACTGGTGGGTCTCCCGGTCGAGGGGGAGTTCGCCGTCGATGCGTCCCTCGGGATCGTGCAGGACCGTGTGTGTGCTGCTCATCGGGTGGCCTCGCGGGGTGGGCGTGGTCGAGGACGGCGGTCACCGTTCGTCGGACGTGGCCGCAAGGCGACCGTAGGGGTGGGCGGGATGCGGTAGGACTGACCGTGAGTACGGGTTTCGGTGCGCAGGGCGACCGGGGAGCAGGCCGGTATGGGCAGGCCGCGACGGACATCGGCAGGGGCGGTGACGGGCTTCGTGCTGCGCCTGGTCCGCGAGTCGATCCCGTGCACGCAGGCCGGTCTGGCGGAGGTGCTGGGCGTGGACGTGGACACGCTGCAGGGCTGGGAGTCGGGGCGGCGTCCGCTGGCGAACATGCGGGCCGGGGCGCTGCTGGAGCTCCGGCGGCGGCTTCCGGCGCTCGGGGCGGATGCGGGGCTGGTGGTGTGGCTGGACGCGGCGATGGACGCGGACCGGATCATCGCGTCCGCCCTGGACGGCGGTGGCGAGGCGGCCGGGCCGCACCCGCTGGCCGGGTGGGTGCACACGAGGGACACCGCGCACATGCTGGCCTG
Organism: Streptomyces sp. NPDC058877; assembly: GCF_042742855.1. Classification (NCBI taxonomy): domain Bacteria; kingdom Bacillati; phylum Actinomycetota; class Actinomycetes; order Kitasatosporales; family Streptomycetaceae; genus Streptomyces; species Streptomyces sp. NPDC058877. Next base: position 8,090 of record NZ_JBHYMF010000238.1, read on the forward strand.
GGCGCTGAACGGCACCGTCCCGCCGGCGCTCGCCGGACGCTTACCCCGGCCCCGGCGCGGTCCGGTCGCCGCCGCGCCGCAGCTGGCGGCCGCGGACCGGGCGGTGTTCTTCGACCACCTGCGGGAGACGACCGAGGCGGCGGCCCGGCAGGGCGAGGGCGGGATGCTGCTGCACCGTCAGGCGCTCTACCTCGCCTCCTACGACCGGGGTCCGGACGCGGCAGCGTGGACCGCGCACACCCTCCACCGGCGCCGGGACGTGCTGGCGCGGCGGGGCTGGTCGCCGCACTGGGCCGGCGCCCGCTCGACCGCCACGGCGCTCGCCCGCCAGGGCGACGCGCAGCCGCTGCTGGACTTCATCGACCGCGCGCTCGCCGACGACGACACCGCCGAGGCCGCGAACCTGAACTACTGGGCGCTGTGGCTGGGCGCCCTGCCGCTCCCGCAGCCGGACGACACCTTCATGCGAGACCGGGACCTGTCGGGCTGGGACCCGGTGACCTTGCTGCGGGGACTTGCCCGCGGCCTGCACCTCGCCCCTGGGTATGTCGACCTGTACGCGCACTCGCTGTGGGCGCTGCTGACCGCGTTCCCGTGGCTGCCGCAGGCCGCCGGCCCGCTGTCCGTCCCGCTGCGGGAGCGGACCGCGCAGCTCCTGGACGGGGCGGCGATCTCGGCGAGATCGCGGCGGGAGCTGGCCCATGTCCATTACGTTTTCGATCACACCCGCTGACACCGGAGGACCGCATGGCCGACGACACCACCCGGGGCACCGCGAGCTTCATCGCCGAGATGGGCGTGCTCAAGCGCGTCGCCAGGACCGGCTGGTGGTTCACCGGCAACAAGGCACCCGAGTCCGTGGCCGAGCACTCCTTCCGGGTCGGGGTGATCGGCTCGGTCCTCGCCATGATGGAGGGCGCCGACCCGGCGAGGGTGGCGCTGCTGTGCCTGTTCCACGACAGCCAGGAGACCCGGGTCGGGGACATCCCACACATCGGCCGCAAGTACATCAAGGCCGCCCCGAACGGCGAGGTGACCGCTGACCAGGTCGCCAACGCCCACCCGGCCGTGCGCACCGGCGTGCAGGGCGCGGTCGACGAGTACGAGGCCGGTGAGACGCCGGAGGCGATCGTCGCCCGGGACGCCGACAAGTTGGAGTGCCTGGTGCAGGCGGTGGAGTACCGCGAGCAGGGCTACAGCCTCACCCAGAACTGGATCGACACCAGCCTCGCCTCACTGAAGACGACGTCGGCGAAGGCCCTCGCCGACGCGGCGCTGTCGATGCCGTCGCTGGAATGGCAGAAGAACTTCCTGCCCTCC
>NZ_JBHYMF010000239.1:0-9390 GCF_042742855.1 Streptomyces sp. NPDC058877
GATTATTAATTGCGTGACCCGGCCGTTATTCGCAAGGCCGCTCGAAGCTCCTACAGTCATTCACGCCGCCGGAATTCCGGACGAGTTTCGCATCGACAGCGGGAGTTCTTCATGTCGTTGACCGACAAGGCAGACGTCAGCACTTTCGTCGACCTCACCCAGCACGAGATCGAGGCCCTGAAGACCCGGTTCAACCTGGCCGACGCCCACACCCACCAGCGCCAGTCCGCCTCTCAGGAGCGGATCGTCTCGCGGCTCCCCGAACTCTGGCACGAATCCGAGTCGAAGCAGCAGGCCCACTTCGAGCGCCAGTTCATCGACGCCTTCTTCCGGCTGCACCAGCAGCCCACCGCCCGGGCGATGGACCGGACCCTCCTGTCGTACTCCGCGAGCGTCTCCACCATGGTCGCCGGCATGTTCCTCAAGCAGCGCGGCATGTCGGTGCAGTTGGTGGAGCCCTGCTTCGACAACCTGGTCGACCTGCTGCGCAACATGCAGGTGCCGATCTCCCCGCTCGCGGAGTCGGCGCTGCACGAGAAGGACGCCATCTACGAGCGGCTGGTCGAGCAGGTCGACGCGGACGCCATCTACTTGGTCGACCCCAACAACCCGACCGGTTTCACCCTGCTCGCCGAGAAGCTGGAGGGCTTCCGCGAGGTCGTCCGCTACTGCGTGGACCACGGCAAGGTGCTGGTGATGGACTTCTGCTTCGCTTCCTTCGCGCTGTGCGACGAGGGCATCGGACGGGTCGACATCTACCGACTCCTCGAGGAGTCGGGCGTCACCTACATGGTCATGGAGGACACCGGCAAGACCTGGCCGATCCAGGACGCCAAGTGCGCCATGATCACCGCAAGCCGGAACATCCAGGAGGAGGTCTACAACCTCCACACCAGCGTCCTCCTGAACGTCTCGCCGTTCGTCCTCAACATGGTCACGCAGTACGTCGAGGACTCCATCTCCGACGGCTTCGCCTCGGTCCGGGACATCATCACGACCAACGGCGAGGCCGCCCGCACCGCCCTCAGCGGCAGCATCCTGGAGTTCCAGGAGCCGGTCGTCGGCACCAGCGTCGCCTGGTTCCGGATCAAGCCGGAGCACCTGACCGCCACCCAGCTGCAGGCCGTCCTCTTCGACGAGGAGGTGTACGTCCTGCCGGGCACCTTCTTCTACTGGAACAGCAAGGAGAAGGGCGAGCGCTTCGTCCGCCTGGCCCTGGCCCGCGAGCCCGAGGTGTTCGCCGGCGCGATGGAGCGGATGCGGAAGGTGCTCGAGCGCTATGCGGCCTGACCCCGCCCCCGAGGCACCCGCCCCCGGCGGCGAGGTGTTCGTCGACGCCACGCTCTTCATGGGCATGCACAGCGGGGACGAGACGGTCCGGGCCGGCGCCAAGGCCTTCTTCGCCGGCCGACTGGCCGCCGGGGAGGCCGGCCGGGTCGTCATGAACTGGGAACAGGTCGGCCGCTGCGACGACCTCGTGTGGGGTTACGAACGCGGCGTGCAGGACGAGTACTACCCGTTCATGGACGTCCTCCACACCGACCTCGCCATCGACCGGATCGCCTACGACGAGGAAGACGTCCGCCGGGCCTTCACCACATCCGGCCTGGACGGACTGCCCGTCCACGAGCGTCTGATGCTCTCCCAGGTGATCGCCCGTCGCGGCACCCTGCACACGGCGAGCCCCCGGCTGATCCGGACGACCGGCCTGCCCGTCGTCCCGGTCACCGCCGGCGCGGAGGCCTCGTTCCCGGCCTACCTGGAGGACCTCTACCAGCGCTCGCTGGTACTGACGGTCGCCTCCGAGAACCTCTGAGACCACGCCGTCCCCGACGGCGCGAGAAGACATCCGAAGGGCACCCCACTCATGCCTGACAGCTACTCCGGGACGATCGTCCCGATGATCACCCCTCTCGACGAGCACGGCACCGTCGACGAGCAGAGCGTCGTCCGCCTCCTGGACCACATCCGAACCGAGGTGACGGGCCTCATGCCGGCCCTGTCCTCCGGCGAGGGCTGGAAGCTCGACGCCCGGCAGTGGCAGGACGTCGTCACGTACACCGTCAAGCACGCCGAGGGCCTCCCGGTGCTCGCCGGGATCCAACTCCCCGACACCGCATCGGTGATCGAACGGGCGCACACGGCCGCCGAGATCGGCGTCGACGCCATCGTCGTCACCACTCCGTTCGGCGCCGACGTGACGCAGGAGCAGATCTTCGAGCACTACCGGTCGATCCGCGCGGCCCTCGACGTACCGATCTTCCTCTACAACGAGGAGGCGCTGTCGGGCAATCGCATCGAGTTCGAGACCCTGATCCGGATCTGCCGGGAGATCTCCGGGATCGCCGGCATCAAGGAGTCGAGCGGCGACGCCGCCTTCACCCGCCGGATGGCCGAGGCGGACACCGGCATCCCCGTCTTCGAGGGCTGGGAGAACCTGCTCGTCGACGCCCGTGGCATCCAGGGCTTCATCGGTCCGCTGGCCAACGTCGAACCCGGCCTGTGCAACGCGATGCTGGTCGACCCCACCCCCGACCGGCAGGCCGAGGTCAATGCCGTCTGCGAGCGGTACGGAATCTTCCGCGACGACTGGTACCGGTGGGTGAAGAAGGAGCTGCACCACCGCGGCGTGATCGGCTCCCCCACCACGCACGAGGAGGCGACGGCGGAATGAGCACCACCCCCGCCTCGTCCGTCCCGGTGGCCACCCACTCGGTCGCGGCTCCGGTCGCGACCGCCCAGCGCGAACTCCACGCGCTCTACAGACGCGTGCCGAACCTCGGTGACTACGGGTCGATGGCCGCGATCGAGGAGCGGTGGATCCTGCCGAAGGCCCGGGCCTACGAGACCTCCGCGCCCCGGTTCGGCTCGACCGGCGAACTGCTCGGGGCACTCAAGGAGTTCCTCGCCGAGGAAGAGGCCGCGCTGCCGGAGAGCGCGACCTTCCTCGCCGAACAGGCGACGCTCGAACAGTTCAAGGTCGTCGTGCGGGAGTTCGCACTCGACGGGCTCACCGAGTCCGAGTCGCTGCTCCCGGTGGTCCCCCGGCTGCCGTACCGCTCGGCGATGGCCGTCTTCCGGGTCCTCATCGACGAACTCGGCTGTGGGAACGAGGAGAAGGCGCACTCCCAGCTCTACCGGGACCTGCTCACCGAGCTGGGCATGAGCCTCCGCCTCGACGACTACCTCGACGAGACGTCGCCGGAGTGCTACGCGTACGTCAACATGTTCCACTGGCTGGCGAGCCGGGCGCCCTCGCCCCAGTACTTCCTGGGGGCGTACGCCTACTTCGAGACCAGCGTCCTGTACGCCTTCCAGAGCTTCGCGCGCGCGGCGCGGCGGCTCGGCATCGTCCACGACGCCTACTACACCGAACACCTGTACATCGACTCCTACCACAGCAGCCACATGCGCACGGCGATCCGCGCCCTGGACGAGCCGGACCTGGCGAAGATCTGGGCGGGCGTGCGGCTGGCTTCCGACATCGTCGGCGAGGCGACGGAGACGGCGATCACCCGGGCCCGGGAGACCGTCGCATGACGGCCGTGCCCGCCGGACGGCGGGACTCCGCGGAACCCGCCGTCCGCCAGGTGACCGAAGACCTGGTCCTGGTCGAGGTCGGCGGTCGCAAGGTCCTCGCCGCTGCCGTCTGCCCGCACCGCGGGGGCCGGCTCAAGTACGGCAGGGTCGACGGGGACAGGCTGCGGATCACGTGTCCCCTGCACCACACGACCTTCGACCTGACGAGCGGCGAGCGGCTCTCGGGGGCGGCCTGCGCCGCCCTCCGGGTGGTCGACGTGCTGCCCGGCCAGGACCTGCCCGCGCACACCGGAGGCGCCTCATGACCACCACACCGACCGGGGCGGCGTCCACCGTGACGCCGCCCCGTGCGGCGGTCGACCACGACGGCATCGCGCCGGTGCCCGATGCCGAACGCACCTCGACGCCCGCCGATTTCGGCTGGATCTGGCCCTCCGCGCAGTTCTCCTTCGGCACCGTGGTGCTGGGGGCACTGCCCGTGGTCTTCGGCCTGGGATGGTGGGCGTCGGCCAGTGCGATCGCGGTGGGCGTCGCCATCGGGACGGCGCTGCTCGCCCCGCTCTCCCGGTTCGGCATCCGCACCGGCACGAACGACCCGGTGGCGAGCGGGGCGCACTTCGGGGTGCGAGGCAGGGTGGTCGGCAACACCATCACCGTGGTCACGGCGCTCGGCTTCTTCGCGATCGCGGTGTGGACGGGCGGCACCGCCGTCATGGTCGCGGGACACCGACTGCTCTCCACTCCCACCGGGCCCGGTGCCCTGACCGTCGCGATGTTCGTGACGGCGGCGGCGGTCGCACTGGTCGCCGTGCGCGGCCACGAGACGCTCGTGCGCACGTACCGCATCACGGCACTCACCGGCGGCGCGGTCCTGCTCGGCACCGTGCTCGTACTCACTCCCCGCTTCGACCCGGGGTACGCCGGCGGGACCCTGGCCTTGGACAGCGCCCTGCACACCTGGCTGCTCGCGGCGACCGCGTCCGCGACCGTGCCGCTGTCGTACGCCACCTTCCAGGGCGACTACACCCGCTTCATGCCGGCCACCACCCCGACCCGTCGGGTGGTGCGGGCGAGCGGGACCTCGATGTTCCTCAGCAGCCTCGCCGCCCTGCTCACCGGGGCGTACGTGACGACGCTCTTCCCCGTGCCCGACGAACCGTGGCTGCAGGGTCTGACGGATGCCGTGCCCGGCTGGTTCGCGGCGGCCGTGGTGCTCTTCGGCTTCGCGGGCACCCTGCCCCAGGCCGGGCTGTGCCTGTACGCGGCCGGGCTCTCCGCCAACTCGGTGTTCTGGCGCTCCTCCCGGGCCGCCGTGACCACGGTGGTCGCGCTGCTCGCGGCAGCGGTGCTCTACCTCGGGGCGGTGGTGTACGACGCGATGGACGCGATGTCGGCGTTCGTCACCCTGCTGCTCACGGTCGTCGCCCCGTGGGCGGCGGTGCTCTCGGTCGGCTACGTGCTGCACCGGGGCAGGTACGACGCGGAGGCGCTGCGCTCGTTCACCACGGGCGGCGGCGGCCGGTACTGGTACGCGGGCGGCATCAACCCCCGCGCGGCAACGGCCTTCGCGGTCGGCTCGACGGTCGGCGTGCTGTGGGTGAACAACCCGCTGTACACCGGGCCGTTGACCGGACTGACCGGCGGGGTGGACCTGAGCCTGCCGGCTTCCTTCCTGGTGGCGTCGGCGCTGTACGGAGGGCTGTGCCGAGTGTGGCCGGAGCCGCTGCTCCCGCCCTCGTGGAGCCATTGACTCCGAAGGCCTTCGTCCCGGAGGCCACTGCTCCGAAGGCCGGCCGTCCCGCGGTTCGACGTCCGGCTGACCGATCGAGAATTCCGAGGTGACCCGTTCATGTCCATGTTCCGACTCGTGGTCCGGTCGGTCGTCGAGGAGGCTGACGGCGTCCGGGGGCTGCTCCTCACCGATCCGGCGGGGGGTGACCTGCCCCCCTGGGAACCCGGGGCGCACCTGGAGGTGACGCTGCCGTCGGGGGCGATCCGGCACTACTCGCTCTGCGGGGACCCCGCCGACCGGAGCACCTATCGGCTGGGGGTGCTGCGGGAGCGGGCGGGCCGGGGCGGTTCGGAGGAGGTCCACACCCGCGTCGGCGGGGGCACGGTCCTCGGCGCGCGGGGCCCCTTCAACCGCTTTCCGCTGGTCCCCGCCGATCGGTACCTGTTCGTCGCGGGAGGCATCGGCATCACCCCGCTGCTGCCGATGGTGCACGCGCTGCCGCCGGGCTCGTGGTCCCTGCTGTACGGGGGCCGGAGCCTCGCGGCCATGGCGTACCGCGAGGAGCTCTCCGCGCTCCCCGGTGTCACGCTCGTCCCGCAGGACACGGCGGGACTGCTTGACCTGGACGCCGCCTTCTCCGGACTGCCCGCCGGGACGGCCGTGTACTGCTGCGGTCCGGAAGGGCTGCTGCGGGCGGTGCGGGACCGCTGGTCGGGGCCCCTGCACACGGAGCGGTTCGGCTCGGCGCCGGCGCCCCGACCCGGGGAGACCGCCGGTTCCGCTTCCGACGGCTCCGAAGGTTTCGAAGGCCCCGAAGGTTTCGAGGTGGAACTGCGCCGGAGCGGACGGACCGTGCACGTCGCGCCGGGCCGGACCCTGCTCGACGCCGTGCGCGAAGCGGTGCCGGGCGTCGCGTACTCCTGCGAGGAGGGCTGGTGCGGTACGTGCGAGACGAAGGTGCTCGCCGGGACGCCCGAGCACCATGACTCCGTCCTCGGCGAGGACGAGAGGGCTTCGGGGACGACGATGATGATCTGTGTGGGTCGCTCGCGCGGGACCCGTCTCGTCCTGGACCTGTGAGACGCGCGGAAGTCCGTACCGGCGTGTGGGTCGGTACGGACTTCCGCGCGGTGCGGGGCTTCAGGGGAAGACGACCAGGGCGCGACCGCCCTTGCCCGCGAGCATGTTGTCGAAGGCGCCCGGGATGCCGTCCAGGGTGATGCGCTCGGTGACGAGGGCACCGAGGTCGAGCCGGCCGGCCCTGATGTGCTCGGCGAGGACCGGCAGGTCTTCGGCCGGGTTCGAGTTGCCGTAGACGCAGCCGGCCAGGGTACGGCCCCAGTGGAAGAGCTCCAGGGCGTTGAAGGTGACCTGCTGCTCCTTGCCGCCGATGCCGACGACGGTGGTCCGACCGCCGCGTCGGGTGGACTCCCAGGCGGTCCGGATGGTGACGGCCCGACCGACGCACTCGACGGCCACGTCCACGCCCTGGCCGCCGGTCAGTTTCCGGATCTCCTTGGCCGTGGTCCCGGAGGCCACGACGTACTCCGTCGCGCCCGCGCCCCGGGCCAGGGCCTCCTTCTCCGGGGAGACGTCCACCGCCACGATGGTGGACGCTCCCGCGATCCGGGCGGCCTGGAGGGTGGCGAGGCCCACTCCCCCGACGCCGAAGACGGCGACGGTCTCGCCGGCGCGGACCCGTGCCGCGTGGTGGACCGCGCCCCAGCCGGTGAGGACGGCGCAACCGAGCAGGGCGGCGTCGGCGAGCGGTACCCCGTCGGGAACGGGCAGGACGCAGTTCGCGGCCACGACCGTCTCCTCGGCGAAGGCCGCGACGTTGAGGCCGGGGTGGAGTTCGGTGCCGTCCCCGGTGCGGGCGTGGACGTTCGCGGCGCCGGTCAGCGCGTTCGCGCAGAGCCAGACCTCGCCGAGCGAGCAGGGGTGGCAGTCGCCGCAGGACGGCGCCCAGTTGAGGACGACGCCGTCGCCCGGGGCGACGTGGGTGACGCCCTCACCTACGGAGACCACGGTACCCGCGCCCTCGTGGCCGAGGACGGCCGGAACCGGCACGCGCATGGTGCCGTTGGAGAGGGACAGGTCGGAGTGGCAGACCCCGGCGGCTGCGAGCCGTACCCGGACCTGGCCGGGACCGGGCTCGGGCAGCTCGATGTCGGTGATCTCCAGGGGAGAACCGACGGCGGGCAGGACGGCGGCACGGATCACGCTCACGTGCGGTGCTCCTCGGGACTCAGAACTGCAGGGACTTGGTCTGGAGGTACTCGGCGAGACCGTGTGCGCCGAGCTCCCGGCCGACGCCGGACTGCTTGTAGCCGCCGAAGGGGGCCAGCGGGTTGAAGCGACCACCGTTGATGTCGACCTGGCCGGTGTCCATGCGCCGGGCGAAGGCGACGGCCTCGGCCTGCTCCCCCCAGACGGCGCCACCGAGACCGTAGACGGTGCCGTTGGCGATGGCGAGGGCCTCCTCCTCGTCCTCGTACCGGAGGAGCGAGATGACGGGGCCGAAGATCTCCTCCTGGGCGATGGTCATGTCGGGGGTGACGTCGGCGAAGACGGTCGGGGAGACGTAGAAGCCGGTTGCGCGCGGGGCTTCGGGGCCGCCGGCCGCGAGTCGGGCGCCCTCCTCGATCCCCTTCTCGATGTAACCGCGGACGCGCTGCTGTTGCCCGGCGCTCACCAGGGGGCCGATGCGCTCTCCGGGCACGTACGCGGCAACGGCCTCGACGGCGAGCGCCACCGCCTCCTCGTACCGGTCGGCGGGGATCAGCATCCGGGTCCAGGCGCTGCACGTCTGGCCGGAGTTGGACATGACGTTGGCGATGCCGACGGCGACGGCCTTGGGGAGGTCGGCGCTCGGCAGGATCACATTGGCGGACTTGCCGCCGAGTTCGAGGGAGACCCGCTTGACGGCGCCGCCCGCGAGCGCCCCGATGCGGCGACCGACGGCAGTGGAACCGGTGAAGGAGACGAGGTCCACGTCCGGGTGTTCGGCGAGGGCTTGTCCCGCGATCGGGCCGAGGCCGGTGACGAGGTTGAAGACTCCGGCGGGCAGACCCGCCTCGTGGACGGCCTCGGCGAAGAGCTGAGCGGTGAGCGGGGTGTCCTCGGCGGGCTTGAGGACGGTGGTGCAGCCGGCGGCGAGGGCCGGGGCGACCTTGGCGACGATCTGGTGCAGCGGGTAGTTCCACGGAGTGATCGCGGCGACGACGCCGACGGGCTCGGCGTAGACGGTGGAGTTGTCGACCTTCTCCTCGAAGGGGTGGGTGGCGGCGAGTTCGGCGTACGAGCCGACAACGGCGATCGGCAACCCTGCGTGGACGGCGGCAGCGAGCTTCGGCGGGGCACCGAGTTCGGCGGTGACGGTGGCGGCGATCTCCTCCCTGCGGGCGGCGAGCGCGTCGCGGAGGGCGGAGATCCGGGCCGCACGCTCGGCGGGCGGGGTGGCCGCCCAGCCGGGCAGGGCGGTACGGGCGGCCCGGACGGCGGCGTCGACGTCCTCGGCGGTGCCCGCCGGAACGCGGCCGATGACCTGCTCGTCCGCCGGGTTGACCACGGGAATGCTGTCGGCGGAGGAGGCGGGGCGCCATTCCCCGCCGATGTACATCGCGTCGTGGGCCTTCATCCGCTGTCTCCTCACGTTGCCTGCCGGGGGCCGACCGATTCACCGGCGGTTCCGCCGTTCCGTACGGTCAGCGGTCCGGTCCGGTCCGGTCCGCGGTCCTGTCCGGTCCGGTCCGGTCCGGTCCGGTCCGCGGTCCTGTCCGGTCCGCCGTCGCGACCAAACTAGCGCCGTTAGTTTTGTGACGCCAGGGCCTGCCGGAGTGCCCCCGGTCTCATCCGGCAGCGATCCATCGCATCGCTCGATCGTGCCGGTCGGACCCGCGCGCCGTCCACATCACCCCCGGACAGGACTGCGCCTCCGGAACTGGCCGGTGCCCCCTTGCGCCGGAGGAGCACACGGCGGAGGTGGCGACGACGGAGCAGGCCGCACCCCCGCTCCCCGGCCGGTGGCGCGGGCCGGTGGGCCGGCGGTCGAAGCGGACCCCCGGCCCACCTTGCCCGCCTTCACCAGGTCGTGCAGCGCCTCCATCGTCTCCTCG
>NZ_JBHYMF010000240.1:0-9352 GCF_042742855.1 Streptomyces sp. NPDC058877
ATCGCGTTTCAGGTCCGCGATGGCGCCGCTGTGTGGGGGAAGCACCTGAGCGATCTACAACGACGGGGGAATCGCTCAGGCACTGCGGGGGGTGGCCATGGTCTCGGGTTCGATCAGCTGGTGGTCCCGCTGGTCGAGATTGACGAAGATCATGCCGTACCGGATGGCGCACCGGATGGGCTGAGGAGCGCCCCGGGGGCGCCGCAGACAGCGGTAGGCCCGGACGTCCTCGTCGTGCTCTCGCGCAACGACGACGGGCTCTCCGAAGAGCGTGATCTTCAGCGAGTCGCCACGGTGGGGGATGGCCGTGGCGAGATCGACGAAGTGCCAGCCGGATCGATAGGCCGAGGCCATCTCCCGGCGGAACCTGGGGTCGTCCGGCGGGACCGTCATGCTTCCTCGTTCGCCGGGGCGGAGTCCCACACCGGGTCGGTCTGCCGCGCCGGAGTGACGTCCCACACCGGGTCGGTCTGCCGCGCCGGAGTGACGTCCCACACCGGGTCGTTCGGGGCTGCGGCCACCTTGGCGGGCTCGCTGTCCCACACCGGGTCGCCGACGGCCAGCGCTCCTGCTGCTGCCGCCCCTATGAAGACGGAAGCAAGTATCGAGCGAAGCATTTTCCTGGACATGAGCAGCTTCGACCTCACTTGATGGTTTCCTCTCCCCCGCGCCTTAGACGATGGCTCACTCTTTGCGCGCACACCACTGGGGCAATGCATCATGTTCCTGAAATACAGGATCCTGGGGGGTGTACAAATGGCTCAAAATGACACATCCAACGCACATCCTCACGGGCATGTCGACCTCTGTACCGTCGGATCGGACTTGTACGCACGTGCGTTGCGCATCGGGCGAATCACAAGGAGTGAGGCAGAAGCCACTCCCTGCCTCATGGACCTCGACCTGCTCCATCCGGATCCCGACGACCCGGTGTGGCTCCGTCCGGTTCCACCTTCGGCCGCGCTCGCCCGGCTCGTCCATCCCCTGGAACGCGAGATCCAGGAGCGGCGCGCCCTGGCCATGGGGCTGTCCAGCACCTTCGAGCAGTTCATGGCGATCAGCGCCCAGGACCCGTCGACCACCCACGCCATCACCGTCCTCGAAGGCATCCACCGCATAGACGCCGTGCTGAGCCGGGTCACCGCCGAGTGCTCCCAGGAACTCCTCACCATCCAACCCGGCGGCGCGCGCAGCGAGCACACGCTCAACACCGCCCTCAACAGGATCCAACCGCTGCTCGACCGCGGGGTCCACGTGCGCACGCTCTACCAGCACACCGCACGGCACAGTCCCGGCATGCAGGTCTACCTCGAACAGGCCGGAATGGACCGGCTCCAGGTCCGCACCCTGGAGGAGAGCATCGAGCGGCTCATCATCATCGACCGCTCGGTGGCGCTCATACCGGCACGACAGGATCGCCAGGTCGCCCTGGAACTGCGCCATCCCGGCCTGGTCGAGTACCTGGCATCGGTCTTCGAGCAGTCCTGGGCGCGGGCCACCCCGTTCGGCGAGCAGCTCCCCAACGCCCAGCCGCGGGAAGGGATCAGCGGCGTCCAGCACTCCATCGCCCGGCTCCTCGTCGAGGGCCACGTCGACGAGGCCATCGCCCGCCGGCTCGGCATGAACGTGCGGACCTGCCGGGCACACATCGCAAAGCTCGCCGCTGCGCTCGGCAGCGGCAGCCGCGCCCAACTCGGCTACCTCATCGCCCAGTCCGGCATCCTCGAACGGGACGACTGACCGACCGCGTGCGCACGGATCGACGGACGCACGGACGACGGGCGCACGGATCGTCCCCCGTCGACCGCGCCCCGCCCCACAGCCCCACCCCACCCCACAGCCACAGCCGCAGCCGCAGCCGCAGCCGCAGCCGCGTTCGGAACGAGCGCACGGCTCCGGTGACGGACGGCCGCCGAAATCGCCACCGGGCCGGCCCCGAGCACACGACCGAGACCCCCTCCGCCCATGGGGAGGGGGCCTCGGACACCAGCCGGTGAAGGACTACTCGCCGCGCTTCGGGCGCCACACCACCAGGGCGCTCGCCTGCTGCACGTCGGTGTACGGAACCAGGTCCCGCCGGTACGAGGCATGGACCTGGGCCTCGCGCTGGCGCAGCGTCGCCGCCGCACCCTCGACCGCCGCCGACAGCTCGGCCACCCGGGCCTGGAGCGCGGCGACCTGGTTCTCCAGTTCGATGATCCGCTTGATTCCGGCCAGGTTGATGCCCTCGTCCTGCGACAGCTGCTGCACCTGACGGAGCAGCTCGATGTCGCGGGCCGAGTAGCGCCGCCCGCGCCCCGCCGTGCGGTCAGGGGAGACCAGGCCGAGCCGGTCGTACTGCCGCAGGGTCTGTGGGTGCAGGCCGGAGAGCTGCGCCGCCACCGAGATGACGTACACCGGTGACTCGTCGGTCAGTTCGTACGGATTGCGTCGGCGTCCTTCCACCGCGTCACGCTCCCTTCGCCGCCTGGAACAGCGCGGCCCGCGGGTCCTCGGAGGTCGTCGCCTCGCGGAAGGTCTCCAGGGCCTCGCGTGCCTTGTCGTCCAACTCCTTCGGCACCGCGACCTCGACCGTCACGAGGAGGTCGCCGCGGGTGCCGTCCTTGCGGACCGCGCCCTTGCCCCGGGCCCGCATGGTCCGGCCGTTCGGGGTGCCCGCGGGCAGCTTCAGGGTGACCGCGGGACCGCCGAGGGTCGGCACCTTGATCTCGCCGCCGAGCGCCGCCTCCGTGAAGGAGATCGGCACCGTGACGGTGAGGTTGTCGTCCTTGCGGCCGAAGACCGGGTGGGCGTCGACGTGCACGACGACGTACAGGTCGCCGTTGGGCCCGCCGCGCTCGCCCGGCGCTCCCTTGCCGCGCAGCCGGATCTTCTGGTTGTTGCTCACGCCGGCCGGGATGCGGACCTGCATGGTGTGGGAGGACTTGGCCCGGCCGCTGCCCTTGCAGACCTCACAGGGGTTCTCGGCGATGAGGCCGCGGCCCTTGCAGTCCACGCAGGGGTCGGTCAGCGAGAAGCCGCCGCCACTGCCGCGCGAGACCTGGCCGGTGCCGACGCAGGTCGGGCACACCCGGGGCGTGCCGTTCTTGTCGCCGGTGCCCGAGCACGCCGTGCACGGCTGTTGGCTGGACATCCGCAGCGGCACGGTGGCGCCCTCGATGGCCTCGGTGAAGCTGAGCGTCACCTCGGACTCGATGTCCTGGCCGCGGCGCGGCTGGGTGCGGGTGCCCGCACCCCCGCCCCGGTTGAACAGACCGCCGAAGACGTCCCCGATGCCGCCACCACCGCCGCCGAAGCCACCGGCCCCGCCCTGGGCTCCCCCGAAGAGGTCGCCCAGGTCGAAGTTGAAGGAGCCGCCGCCCGGGCCGCCGGCCCGGAAGCCGCCGTTGCCGAAGAGGGCGCGGGCGTCGTCGTACTCCTTGCGCTTCTTGGGGTCGCCGAGGACGTCGTTCGCCTCGGAGATCTCCTTGAAGCGGGCCTCGGCGCTGGCGTCGCCCTTGTTGGCGTCCGGATGGTTCTCGCGGGCGAGCTTCCGGTACGCCTTCTTGATCTCCGCCTCGGTGGCGTCCTTGGGGACGCCGAGAACCTTGTAGTAGTCCTTCTCGACGAAGTCCTTCGTGCTCATCGACGTCCCTCCTCCCGCGTACGGGTACGGCTGTTACTCGTTGTCGTTCTCGGAGTCGTCCGACTCCTCGGCCTTGGCCTGCGCCCCCGGCTGGGGCTCGGCGACGGCCACGCGGGCGGGCCGGATGGTCCGCTCGCCGATCCGGTACCCCGGCTGCAGGATCGCCACGCAGGTCGTCTCGGTGACGTCCGGCGCGTACGAGTGCATCAGGGCCTCGTGGATCGTCGGGTCGAAGGGCTCGCCCTCCTTGCCGAACTGCTGCAGACCCATCTTGGCGACGACGGTCTCCAGCGATTCCGCCACCGACTTGAACCCGCCCACGAGCTCTCCGTGGTCCCGGGCCCGGCCGACGTCGTCGAGGACGGGAAGGAGCTCGGACAGGAGGCTCGCGACGGCGATCTCCTTGACCGTGACCCGGTCCCGCTCCACGCGGCGGCGGTAGTTCTGGTACTCGGCCTGGAGCCGTTGCAGGTCGCCGGTGCGCTCGTCGAGCGCGGAGCGCAGCTGGTCCAGCTGGGCCGTGAGGCCCGCCGTACCGGCCGACTTCTGGCTGCTCGCGTCCCCGGCCGGGGCCGTCGAGTCCTCCTCGGTGGAGTTCTCGACGGCCTCGGCGGCGTCGTCAGGCGTGGCGCCGGAGGGGACGTCGGGCTTCTCCTCGAAGCCCGGGGTCTCCTCGGTCACGCCTGGCCGCCCTTCGGCTTGTCCTCGTCGACGATCTCGGCGTCGACGACGTCGTCGTCAGCGCCGCCCTTGGGGGCTGCACCCGCGTCGCCGCCGGCGGCCTGGGCGTCGGCGTACAGGGCCTGGCCGAGCTTCTGCGAGACGGCCGCGACCTTCTCGGTGGCGGTGCGGATCTCGCCGGTGTCCTCGCCCTTGAGCTTCTCCTTCAGCTCGGCGAGAGCGCCCTCGACCTCGGTCTTGACGTCGCCCGGGACCTTGTCCTCGTTGTCCTTGAGGAACTTCTCCGTCTGGTAGACGAGCTGCTCGCCCTGGTTGCGGGACTCGGCGGCCTCGCGGCGGCGGTGGTCCTCCTCCGCGTACTGCTCGGCCTCCTGGCGCATCCGGTCGACCTCGTCCTTCGGCAGCGAGGAGCCGCCGGTGACGGTCATCTTCTGCTCCTTGCCCGTGCCCAGGTCCTTCGCGGTCACGTGCATGATGCCGTTGGCGTCGATGTCGAAGGCGACCTCGATCTGCGGGACGCCGCGCGGCGCCGGCGGCAGACCGGTCAGCTCGAACATGCCGAGCTTCTTGTTGTACGCCGCGATCTCGCGCTCGCCCTGGTAGACCTGGATCTGCACGGACGGCTGGTTGTCCTCGGCCGTCGTGAAGATCTCGGACCGCTTGGTCGGGATCGTGGTGTTGCGCTCGATGAGCTTGGTCATGATGCCGCCCTTGGTCTCGATGCCGAGGGACAGCGGGGTCACGTCGAGGAGCAGGACGTCCTTGACCTCGCCCTTGAGGACACCGGCCTGGAGCGCGGCGCCGATGGCGACGACCTCGTCCGGGTTGACGCCCTTGTTGGCCTCGCGGCCACCGGTCAGCTCCTTGACGAGCTCGGCGACGGCCGGCATGCGGGTCGAGCCACCGACGAGGACGACGTGGTCGATCTCGCTGAGCTGGATGCCCGCGTCCTTGATGACGTTGTGGAACGGCACCTTGCAGCGCTCGAGCAGGTCGGAGGTGAGCTGCTGGAACTGGGCGCGCGTGAGCTTCTCGTCCAGGTGCAGCGGGCCCTCGGCGGAGGCCGTGATGTAGGGCAGGTTGATCGTGGTCTCGGTCGAGGAGGAGAGCTCGATCTTCGCCTTCTCGGCCGCCTCGCGCAGGCGCTGGAGGGCCATCTTGTCCTTGGCCAGGTCCACGCCGTGGCCGTTCTGGAACTGCGTCACCAGGTAGTCGACGACGCGCTGGTCCCAGTCGTCACCACCGAGGTGGTTGTCACCGTTGGTGGCCTTCACCTCGACGACGCCGTCACCGATCTCCAGGAGGGACACGTCGAAGGTGCCGCCACCGAGGTCGAAGACGAGGATCGTCTGGTCGTCCTTGTCCAGGCCGTACGCCAGGGCGGCGGCGGTCGGCTCGTTGACGATGCGCAGGACGTTGAGGCCCGCGATCTCGCCGGCCTCCTTGGTGGCCTGGCGCTCGGAGTCGTTGAAGTACGCGGGGACGGTGATGACCGCGTCGACGACCTTCTCGCCCAGGTAGGCCTCGGCGTCGCGCTTGAGCTTCTGCAGGATGAAGGCGCTCATCTGCTGCGGGTTGAAGCTCTTGCCGTCGATGTCGATCTTCCAGTCGGTGCCCATGTGGCGCTTGACCGACCGGATGGTCCTGTCGACGTTGGTGACGGCCTGACGCTTGGCCACCTCGCCGACGAGCACCTCGCCGTTCTTCGCGAAGGCGACGACGGACGGCGTGGTCCTGGCGCCCTCGGCGTTGGTGATGACGGTGGGCTCGCCGCCTTCCAGAACGCTGACGACGGAGTTAGTCGTGCCCAGGTCGATGCCGACCGCACGTGCCATTTCGATTCCTCCAGCTGACTGACTTGAGTGGAACTGACTCAAGGATGCACGAGGAAGGGGAGCACGTCAACAGACTTGAGCGGACTCGACTCAAGTCTTCGTCCGCAGCGTCACTCAAAGAGGGGGTGTGAGCGCGTCAATGCCGGTGCGGGCGAGGTGCGGCGTGAGAGAGTCCGAAGGCCCCCTGCCGGGCAAAGCAGGCATATCCCACGAATATCCCATGATTCTTGTCGGAGGGTAGGGGCCCATGGCGGCGAAGCGCGTGCTCGACCTGACGGGCGGACTGGCCCTCCTCGTCCTCCTCTCCCCCCTGGCCGCCGCCGTCGCGCTCTCGACCGCACTCCGCTCGACGCCCTCGGAGCGCACCGTGCTGCGGCGCCGGACGGTGGCCGGGCTGGCGGGACGGCCCTTCACGATGCTGACCTTCCGGACCAGGGGCCCGCTGGCCGCGCTGCCCCTGCTCCTGCACGTCGTGGCGGGCCGGATGTCGCTCGTCGGCCCCTGCCCGCTGAGCCCGACCCACCGCGAGTGCACGGGCGAGGGCCGGCGCCGGCTCTCCGTGCGCCCGGGACTCACCGGTCCGTGGCAGATCAGCGGCCGTTCGGACCTGCCGTGGGAGGAACGCGAGCTGCTGGACCTCCACTATGTGGACCACCACTGGCTGGGAATGGACCTGCTGATCCTTGCGCGTACGCTTCCAGCAGTCCGCAGGCGTCGCACGGCAAGGTTTGCCTGAGCGACACACATCACCGCGGGCGCCGCTACAGTGCGGCGCCGCGAACGGGTAATCTCAGCAGGAACTCAATAAGTTACCGCTTAGTAGGCCCGCCCGAGGAGCCCGTCATGCAACTCGCCGCGATCATCGTGTCGATCGCCATCACGGTGGTGGCCGTCGCGCTGTTCGGCCGCGCCACCGTGCAGATCTACCGCTTCGTGCGGCTCGGTCAGCCGGTACCGGCCGGCACGCGCACCGGTGACCCCAAGCAGCGCACCATCACGCTGGTCAAGGAATTCCTCGGCCACACGCGCATGAACCGCTGGGGGATCGTCGGCTTCGCGCACTGGTTCGTGGCGGTGGGCTTCTTCTCCCTGCTCCTCACCATCGTGAACGCCTTCGGCCAGCTCTTCCAGGCCGACTGGCTGATCCCGATCATCGGCGACTGGCTGCCGTACGAGATCTTCACCGAGTTCCTCGGCCTGATGACGGTCCTCGGCATCGTGACCCTCATCGTCATCCGTCAGCTGAGCACGCCGAACAAGGCCGGCCGCAAGTCCCGCTTCGCCGGCTCCAAGACCGGTCAGGCGTACTTCGTCGAGGCCGTCATCCTCATCGTCGGCGTCTGCATCATGACCCTCCGCGCCCTCGAAGGCGTCCAGCACCACGTGACCGGCTGGGAGCCGGGCTTCTTCGCCTCGTACCCGCTGATCGCGCTCCTGGACGGCCTGGACCTGGGCACGATCCAGCACCTCACCTACTTCTTCGCGGCGCTCAAGATCGTCACGTCCTTCACCTGGATGATCACGGTCTCCCTCAACACCAACATGGGCGTCGCCTGGCACCGCTTCCTCGGCTTCCCGAACATCTGGTTCAAGCGCAACGCCGACGGGTCCACCGCCCTCGGCGCGCTCCAGCCGATGACCACCGGCGGCAAGGAGATCGACTGGGAGGACCCGGCCGAGGACGCCGTCTTCGGCGTCTCCCAGGTCGAGCAGTTCTCCTGGAAGGGCATCCTCGACTTCTCCACCTGCACCGAGTGCGGTCGCTGCCAGTCGCAGTGCCCCGCCTGGAACACCGGCAAGCCGCTCTCCCCGAAGCTCCTCATCATGTCGCTGCGCGACCACGCGCACGCCAAGGCGCCGTACCTGCTCGCGGGCGGCGGCAAGACCATGGAGGGCGACGAGAAGGCCACCGAGGAGCAGCTCAAGGACGTTCCGGCCGCGGCCCTCGCCGAGGCCGAGCGCCCGCTGATCGGCACCGCCGAGGAGAACGGCGTCATCGACCCGGACGTCCTGTGGTCCTGCACCACCTGCGGCGCCTGCGTCGAGCAGTGCCCGGTCGACATCGAGCACATCGACCACATCGTCGACATGCGCCGCTACCAGGTCATGATCGAGTCGGCGTTCCCGTCCGAGGCGGGCACGATGCTCAAGAACCTGGAGAAGAAGGGCAACCCCTGGGGCCTGGCCAAGAAGCAGCGGGTCGAGTGGACCAAGGAGGTCGACTTCGAGGTCCCGATCGTCGGCAAGGACGTCGAGGACCTCTCCGAGGTCGACTACCTGTACTGGGTCGGCTGCGCCGGCGCCCTGGAGGACCGCGCCAAGAAGACCACCAAGGCCTTCGCCGAGCTGCTGCACATCGCGGGCGTCAAGTTCGCGATCATGGGCGGCGAGGAGAAGTGCACCGGTGACTCCCCGCGCCGCCTGGGCAACGAGCCGCTCTTCCAGCAGCTCGGCCAGGAGAACGTCGCGATGCTGAACATGGCCTTCGGCGAGGACGACGAGGACGAGTCGACGAAGAAGCCGAAGTCGGCCAAGAAGATCGTCTCGACCTGCCCGCACTGCTTCAACACCATCGCCAACGAGTACCCGCAGCTCGGCGGCGACTACGAGGTCATCCACCACACCCAGCTGCTCCAGCACCTCATCGACGAGGGCAGGCTGATCCCGGTGACCCCGGTCGAAGGCCTCATCACCTACCACGACCCCTGCTACCTGGGCCGCCACAACAAGGTCTACACGCCGCCGCGCGAGATCATGGACAAGGTGCCCGGCCTGCGCCAGCAGGAGATGCACCGCCACAAGGAGCGCGGCTTCTGCTGTGGCGCCGGCGGCGCCCGGATGTGGATGGAGGAGCGGATCGGCAAGCGCATCAACAACGAGCGCGTCGACGAGGCCCTGTCCCTCAACCCGGACATCGTCTCCACCGCCTGCCCCTTCTGCCTGGTCATGCTGACCGACTCGGTCAACGGCAAGAAGAACGAGGGCAAGGCCAAGGAGTCCGTCACCGTCGTCGACGTGGCCCAGCTGCTGCTCGACTCGGTGAAGACCCCGGTGGAGCCGGAGGAGCCGGCCGCCGAGGAGCCGACGCCGGCCGTCTGAGCCCGGACCGCGAGGGGCGCGGCCTGCTGCGCCGGCGCGAACTGTGGGCGGGCGCCTACGTCTACAGTGACCGGCCCGAGGACCAGCTCCGCGACGTACTGGAACGGTTCGC
>NZ_JBHYMF010000241.1:0-9338 GCF_042742855.1 Streptomyces sp. NPDC058877
CCACCCCCCAGGTCATCCGTTCGACAGGGGGACACAGTCATGCCGGGCCCGGAGGCCAGCGGCCCTCTTGCAGGACCGCGAAGAACATAACGGGGACGGGAGCGGCTCTCGGAACGCGTCTAGGGGCGGCGGGCCGAGGTCACCCGATACACGTCGTAGACGCCCTCGACCCCGCGCACGGCCTTCAGGACGTGGCCCAGGTGCTTCGGGTCGCCCATCTCGAAGGTGAAGCGCGAGGTGGCGACCCGGTCGCGGGAGGTCTGCACGGCCGCCGAGAGGATGTTGACGTGCTGGTCCGAGAGGACCCGGGTGACGTCGGAGAGGAGTCGGGAGCGGTCCAGGGCCTCCACCTGGATGGCGACCAGGAAGACCGAGGACTGGGTCGGGGCCCATTCGACCTCGAGGATCCGCTCCGGTTCCCTGGACAGCGATTCCACGTTGACGCAGTCGCTGCGGTGAACGGACACGCCGCTGCCGCGGGTGACGAACCCGATGATCGGATCGCCGGGCACGGGGGTGCAGCAGCGGGCCAGCTTCACCCAGACGTCCTCGACGCCCTTGACGACGACGCCGGGGTCGGCGCTGGAGCGGCGCTTGGAACGCCCCCGGGTGGGCGGGGCGGCCTCGTCGATCTCTTCGGTGGCGGCCTCTTCGCCGCCGAGCGCCTGGACCAGTTTCTGGACGATGGACTGCGCGGTGACGTGCCCCTCGCCGATCGCCGCGTACAACGACGAGATGTCGTTGTAGCGCATCTCGTGGGCGAGGGTGACGAGGGAGTCACCGGTCAGGATCCGCTGGATCGGCAGGTTCTGCTTGCGCATGGCCCGCGCGATGGCGTCCTTGCCCTGCTCGATGGCCTCGTCCCGGCGTTCCTTGGAGAACCAGGCACGGATCTTGTTCCGGGCGCGCGGGGACTTGACGAATCCCAGCCAGTCCCGGGAGGGCCCGGCGCCGGCCGCCTTGGAAGTGAAGACCTCGACCAGGTCGCCGTTGTCGAGGGTCGATTCGAGCGGCACCAGCCGTCCGTTGACCCGTGCTCCTATCGTGCGGTGACCGACCTCGGTGTGGACCGCGTACGAGAAGTCGACCGGGGTGGCACCGGCGGGCAGGGCGATGACGTCGCCCTTGGGCGTGAAGACGAAGACCTCGTTGCGGGAGAGGTCGAAGCGCAGCGACTCCAGGAACTCCCCGGGGTCCTCGGTCTCCTTCTGCCAGTCGAGGAGCTGCCGCAGCCACGCCATGTCGTTGAGGTGGTCGTCCTTGCCCGCCTTCTTCGGCACGTCCGCGCGGACCTTGGAGGCACCGGCAACGGCCTCCTGCTTGTACTTCCAGTGCGCGGCGATGCCGTACTCGGCACGCCGGTGCATGTCGAAGGTCCGGATCTGGAGCTCGACGGGCTTTCCGTTGGGTCCGATGACCGTCGTGTGCAACGACTGGTACATGTTGAACTTGGGCATCGCGATGTAGTCCTTGAACCGGCCGGGGACCGGGTTCCATCGCGCGTGGACGGTGCCGAGGGCGGCATAGCAGTCCCGCACCGTGTCCACGAGGACGCGGATGCCGACCAGGTCGTAGATCTCCGCGAAGTCACGGCCGCGGACGATCATCTTCTGGTAGACGCTGTAGTAGTGCTTCGGCCGCCCTGTGACCGTGGCCTTGATCCGAGCGGCACGCAGGTCGGCCTGGACCTCGTCGGTCACTATGGCGAGGTACTCGTCGCGTTTGGGAGCACGCTCGGCGACGAGTCGGACGATCTCGTCGTACATCTTGGGGTAGAGGATCGCGAAGGCGAGGTCCTCCAGCTCCCACTTGATGGTGTTCATGCCCAGCCGGTGGGCCAGCGGCGCATAGATCTCAAGGGTCTCGCGGGCCTTCTTCTCCTGCTTCTCCCGCTTGAGGTAGCGCATGGTGCGCATGTTGTGCAGGCGGTCGGCGAGCTTGATGACCAGGACGCGCGGGTCCTTGGCCATGGCGACGACCATCTTGCGGACGGTCTCGGCCTGGGCCGCTTCGCCGAATTTGACCTTGTCGAGCTTGGTGACCCCGTCGACGAGCAGGGCGACCTGGTCACCGAAGTCGCGGCGCAGGGTGTCGAGGCCGTACTCGGTGTCCTCCACGGTGTCGTGGAGCAGCCCGGCCATCAGCGTGGCCGGGTCCATGCCGAGCTCGGCGAGGATGGTGGTGACGGCGAGCGGGTGCGTGATGTACGGGTCCCCGCTCTTGCGCTTCTGCCCCCGGTGCCAGCGCTCGGCGACCTGGTAGGCCCGCTCGACCTGGCGGAGCGTCGACGTCTCGATCTTGGGATCGTTGGAGCGGACGATCCGCAGCAGGGGTTCGAGGACCGGGTTGTACGGGGAGGAGCGCTGCACGCCGAGCCGGGCGAGGCGGGCGCGGACCCGGTTGGACGAGCCGCCCGGGCGGGCGGGGGCGGGCCGCTCGGGAGAGGACGGTGCGGGGGCGGGCGCAGCGGGGGGCGTGGGCCTGGTCTCCGCTGGCTTGTTCTGGGACGTGCCGGACCCCGGCGCGGCCTTTTCGGCCTTCGGGTCGGGCTGCGCGGCGGAGAGTGACTGGGCCTCGTCTGGCAAGAGCGCTCCTCGTGCGGTTCCGGATCCCCCGGTCAGGCCCGGAAAGGCCATGGTATCGAGCCAAGACTGTCGGTGCTCACGCGCCCGGGTTTCGGACTCCTTCCGGGCGGGCAACCGGGATGTCCGGAAGAACGCGAGGGGCGCTCCGGGGATTCCCCGGAGCGCCCCTATCGGGGTGGATCCCGATGTCAGACCGTGATCAGCGCCTGGAGCGGCGCACCGTTGAGGTTCGGCTCCAGCCGGGCGCGACCCGGGAGGAAGCCGAGCTCCATGAGCACCGCGACGCCTGCGACCTCGGCGCCCGCACGACGGATCAGCTCGATGGATGCCTCTGCGGTGCCTCCGGTGGCGAGGACGTCGTCGATGACCATGACCCGGTCACCGGGGGCCAGGTCCTCGGCGTGCACCTCGATCTCGGCGGTGCCGTACTCCAGCTCGTAGGCCTGTCGGAGGGTGGCCCCGGGGAGCTTGCCGGCCTTGCGGACCGGGACGAAGCCCAGGCCCGCCCGGACGGCGACCGGGGCGGCCAGGATGAAGCCACGTGCCTCCAGGCCGACGATCTTGGTCGCGCCGTGCGTGGAGCACAGTGCGGCCAGGGCGTCGGTGAGGGCGGTGAACGCCGCCGGGTCCGCGAGCAGCGGCGTGATGTCCTTGAACAGCACGCCCGGCTTCGGATAGTCGGGAACGTCACGGATGCGGCTGAGCAGGAGCTCGGTGACGTCCTGGGCCCCGGCCGTCATCCTCGGTGCTCCTGGCTGCCGCGGCGGCTCGGCCGGGGTCCGACGACGGCGGCCTCGGGAGCGGAACCGTCCGCCTCGTCGATCTGCTCCCCCTTGGCCGCGGCGCTGGCGCGCTTGGCCAGGATGCGCTTCCTGAGGGCCTTGATCGAGGGGTCGCGCTCCTTGAGGTCGGCGACCAGCGGGGTGGCGATGAAGATCGAGGAGTACGCGCCGGCGGCGAGGCCCACGAACAGCGACAGCGAGATGTCGTTGAGCATGCCTGCGCCGAGGAAGCCACCGCCGATGAAGAGCAGGCCGGCGACCGGCAGCAGCGCGACGACCGTGGTGTTGATCGAACGGACCAGGGTGCCGTTGATCGAGCGGTTGGCGAGCTCGCTGTAGGTGAAGCGGGTCTGCTTCGTGATGTCCTTCGTCTGCTCCTTGAGGGAGTCGAAGACGACGACGGTGTCGTACAGCGAGTAACCGAGGATGGTCAACAGACCGATGACCGTGCCGACGGTGACCTCGAAGCCGACCAGGGAGTAGATGCCGACCGTGATCGTGAGGTCGTGGATGAGGGCGACGAGTGCCGCCACGGCCATCCGCCACTCGAAGGCGATGGCGAGGTAGATCACCACCAGGATCATGAAGACCCCGAGGCCGGTCCAGGCCTTGTTGGCGATCTGCTCACCCCAGCTGGGGCCGACGAGCTCCGCCGCGATCTTGTCCTCGGCGAGGTTGAAGTCCTTGGCGAGCTCCGCGCGGACCTGGTCGGACTGCGCGGTGTCCAGGCCACCGACCTGGATGCGCAGGGAGCCGTTGCCGAGCTGCTGGACGATCGCGTCGTGGCCGGAGGCCTCTTCGGCGTACTCCTGGGCCTGGCTGACGGAGACGTCCGTCTTCGGGGTGGTGAAGACGGCACCGCCCTGGAATTCGATGCCCATGTTGAGGCCGCGGACGGCCAGGGCGACGATGGCGGTGATGGTGATCAGGATGGACAGGCCGTACCAGATCTTGCGGTTGCCGATGAAGTCGTAGCCGACCTCACCGCGGTGGAGCCGGGCGCCGAGATCTCCGAGCTTCGACATCTCACGCCTCCTTCGGGTCGACGGGGGTGGCGACGGGGGTGGCGCGGCGGGTACGGCGCAGCGGCGGCTTGGCACCGAGGCGCTTCGGGTCCAGGCCGGACCAGGCGTGGCCGTTGCCGAAGAACGAGGTACGGGCGAGCAGCGTCATGACCGGCTTGGTGAAGAAGAACACCACGACGATGTCGAGCAGGGTGGTCAGGCCGAGCGTGAACGCGAAGCCCTGGACCTTGCCGACGGTGACGATGAAGAGGACCGCCGCGGCCAGGAACGACACGAAGTCGGAGACCAGGATGGTGCGGCGGGCCCGCGGCCAGGCGCGCTCGACGGCCGGGCGCAGGCTACGGCCCTCGCGGAGCTCGTCACGGATCCGCTCGAAGTAGACGATGAAGGAGTCGGCGGTGATGCCGATGGCGACGATGGCGCCGCAGACGGCCGGCAGGTTCAGCGCGAAGCCGATGGCCGGGCCGAGCAGGGCCATGAGCACGTAGGTGAGGAGCGCGGAGACGCCGAGGCTCAGGATGGCGATCAGCGAGAGGCCGCGGTAGTAGACGACCAGGTAGAGGATGACCAGTCCGAGACCGATCGCGCCGGCGATGAGACCGGCCTCCAGCTGGTCCCCACCGAGCGCTGCGGTGACGGTGTCGACGCTCTGGGTCTGGAAGGTGAGCGGCAGGGCGCCGTAGGACAGGATGTTGCCGAGGTCCTGGGCGGACTGCTGGTTGAAGTTGCCGGAGATCTCGGCGCTGGCGCTGAGCGTCTGGCGCACCGAGGGGGCGGAGACGACCTCGCCGTCGAGGACGATCGCGAAGCGGTTCTGCGGGTCGGCCTGCTGCGACAGCTTGCTGGTGATCGACTGGAACTTCTTCGAACCGCCGTCGGTGAAGTCCATCGTGACGATCCACATGCCGCGCTGCTGGTCGAAGACGCCCTTGGCGTCGTCGACGTCCTTGCCGTCGACCTCGGCCGGGCCGAGCAGGTACTTCGACCACGCGCCCGGGGCGTCCTCGCCACAGGCCACGATGGGCTCGGTCGACTTGACTCCCTGGCCGGCGGCGGCGCGCTGCTTGGGGTCGAGGCAGTTCAGGGCGGTGAACTTCTGCTCCAGCGCCGTGGTGGCGGCGTCGGGCGTCGGGGTCGCCTGCGGGGTTCCGGTGGCCTCCGGCTCCCCGGAGGTCGAGGCGCTCGCGGTGGGCGTGGGGCTCGGGGCCTTGAGGGCCTCGGTGAGGGCGCGGCCCTGCGTGGAGGCGGTGGCCGTCGGTGTGGCGGACCCCTCACCGGCGGTGGCGCCGGAGGCGGAGGCGGACGGCGTCGGCGTCGGCGTCGGCGCGCCGGAGGTCTCGGCGCTCGGCGCGGTCTGCGGCATGGCGGCGAGGACGGGCCGGAAGTAGAGCTGGGCGGTGGTGCCGACCTGCTCGCGGGCCTGCTTCTCGTTCGTCCCGCGGGGGATGTTGACGATGATGTTCTCGTCACCCTGCGTCTGGACCTCGGCCTCGGAGACACCCAGACCGTTGACGCGGCGCTCGATGATGCCGACCGCCGTGTTCATGTTGGTCTCGTTGACCGCCGACTCCTGGCCGGGCTCGGCCTTCGCCTTGAGCGTGATCGACGTGCCTCCGGCAAGGTCGATGCCCAGGCGCGGGGTGGTGTGCCCCGACCAGAACATCCCGCCGGTGAGCGCGACCATGGCGATCAGGATGAGTGCCAGGGCGCGGCCCGGACGGCTCTGTCCCCCCGCCGGCCTTCGGCCCTTCTTCGGTGCTGCCACCTGTCGTATCTCCCTGTCCAACCGTCTTCCGCCGGGTATGCGTGAGACGGCCACGAAGTGTGTGTGGGGACCTGCCCCCGCAGACGTGAAACCGTTCCGGGGACCGCGTGCGCCCGTGGGGGTGCGCGCGGTCCCCGGCCGCGAACTACTTCGCGTCGGCCTCGCCGTCGGCCTTGCCGTCCTTCTGCCCCTCGGCGCCGGCCTCGGCCGCGTCCGACTTCTTCGTCAGGTCGGCCTTCGGGGCCTCCTCGACGGTCTCCGCGTCCTTGTCCGTGGTCTCGACGGCCTCGGTCAGCGAAGAGGCGTCGTCGGGGACGACGGTGTCGGTCTCCGAGTCGTCGTCGCCGTGGACGATCCGGTTGTACTCGGAGTCCTCGAGGACCGCGCCGATCGCGTTCTTGGCGTAGACCGCGTGCACGCCGGGCGCGACCTCGAGGAGAACGGTCTCGTCGCCGATCTCCTTGACGGTGGCGTACATCCCCCCGATCGTCCGTACGCCGGTGCCGGGCTGCATCTCGTCGCGCATCTGCGCCGCCTGCTGCTGCTTCTTCTTGGCAGAGCGGGTCATCAGGAACATGGCCCCGATGAGGACGATGAAGGGGAGGAGGGTCACGATGCTCACGGGACGGGTTTCCTTCGCACGGTCGCGGAGAACCCGCGGCCTGATCTTCGGGGGTGGGCGCGCCGACCGGAACGGGCGGCATCGGCGGAGTCTAGGCGAGTCCGCATCGTTGGAACAACGTCCAGCATCGCACCGTGGTTCCGGTCCGGGCGAGTGTCCGCACCGTCACGACCCGAAGAGCCCCTGTTGTCCGCTTCCTGGCACCGCAGGGCCCGCTGCCTGCGGTGGAACGAGTCCGAGGTGCGTCCATGCCGCCGGAGTGGCGACCCGGCCACGGGGCGTACGGGCCAGTAGCCCCTCGCGCACGAGGAAGGGCTCGGCGACCTCCTCGACGGTCTCGCGCTCCTCCCCCACGGCGACCGCAAGGGTGGACAGGCCGACGGGCCCGCCGCCGAAGAGCTTCAGCAGGGCTTCCAGAACGGCACGGTCCAGACGGTCGAGCCCGCGGCCGTCCACCTCGTAGACGCTGAGGGCCGCCTCGGAGATCTGGCGGGTGATCACACCGTCCGCCTTGACCTGGGCGTAGTCGCGGACGCGGCGCAGCAGGCGGTTGGCGATGCGGGGGGTGCCGCGGGAGCGGCCGGCGATCTCGGCGGCACCGTCGGGGTCGATCTCGACGTCGAGGAGTCCGGCGGAGCGGTGGATGACGCGCTGGAGCTCGGCCGGGTCGTAGAACTCCATGTGGGCGGTGAAGCCGAAGCGGTCGCGGAGCGGGGGCGGTAGCAATCCGGCCCGGGTGGTGGCGCCGACCAGGGTGAAGGGGGGGAGTTCCAGCGGGATGGCGGTGGCGCCGGGGCCCTTGCCGACGATGACGTCGACGCGGAAGTCCTCCATGGCCATGTAGAGCATCTCCTCGGCGGGCCGGGACATGCGGTGGATCTCGTCCAGGAAGAGGATCTCGCCCTCCTGGAGGGAGGAGAGGATCGCGGCGAGATCGCCGGCGTGCTGGATGGCGGGTCCGGAGGTGATGCGGATCGGAGCGTTCATCTCGGCCGCGATGATCATCGAGAGGGTGGTCTTGCCGAGGCCGGGTGCACCGGAGAGCAGAACGTGGTCGGCGGTCGCACCGCGCTGGCGGGCGGCCTTGAGGACGAGGTCGAGCTGCTGGCGGACCTTCTCCTGACCGACGAACTCGCTGAGGTCCTTGGGCCGCAGGGCCGCCTCGACGGCCTGGTCGTCCCCCTCGGCAGCGGCTCCGACGATGCGCTCGTCGGCGGCCGGTGCCGTCTCGTCGTCCCAGTTCACGGTGATTGCCTCTTCGTCGGTACGGATCGTCAGCGGGCGCGGTTGAGGGTTTGGAGGGCGGCTCGGAGCAAGTGCGGTACGGGCACGGAGCCGGTCTCGGCCAGGGTTTCTTCGGCCTGCGGGGTGACGGCGGTGATGGCGTCCTCGGCCTCACGGGAGGCGTAACCGAGGCCGATGAGTGCTGCGGAGAGCTGCTCGGTCCAGGGGGCGGGGCCGGTGGCCGCGGCGCGCTGGGCGCCGACCAGGCCGCTGCTGCCCAGCGGGGCTCCGAGCTTGTCCTTCAGTTCGAGGAGGAGTTTCTGGGCGCCCTTCTTGCCGATGCCGGGCACGGCGGTGAGGGCCTTCTCGTCACCGGTGGAGACGGCGAGGCGCAAGGCGTCGGGGCGGTGCACCCCGAGCATGGCCTGGGCGAGGCGGGGGCCGACACCGCTGGCGGTCTGGAGCAGTTCGAAGACCTGCCGCTCGTCGTCGTCGGCGAAGCCGTAGAGGGTGAGGGAGTCCTCCCGCACGACGAGCGAGGTGGCGAGGCGGGCGTGCTCGCCGAGGCGGAGCCCCGCGATGGTGTTCGGGGTGCACTGGACGGCCATGCCGACCCCCCCGACCTCGACGACGGCGGTCGTCGGGGCGAGGGCGGCGACCGGGCCGCTCACGAAGGCGATCATCGGATACGGCCTTTCACTGCGGAGGCGTGCGGGGCGCCCGCCCCGTCGAGACGGTTGTGGGCGGCGACGGCCTGCTGGAGGCGGTTCTGGGCGGGGGCCCGCCAAATGTGGCAGATGGCGAGGGCGAGGGCGTCGGCGGCGTCGGCCGGCTTGGGCGGGGCGGAGAGCCGGAGGACTCGGGTCACCATCGCTCCGACCTGGGCCTTGTCGGCCCGGCCGCTGCCGGTGACGGCGGCCTTGACCTCGCTGGGAGTGTGGAGGGCGACCGGGATGCCGCGTCGGGCGGCGCAGAGCATGGCGACCGCGCTGGCCTGGGCCGTGCCCATCACGGTGCGCACGTTGTGCTGGCTGAACACGCGCTCCACTGCGACGAGTTCGGGCGAGTAGCGGTCGAGCCACTCCTCGATGCCGCGCTCGATGCCGACGAGGCGGACGCCGATCTCGTCGTCCGAGGCGGTGCGGACGACTCCGACTCCGAGCATGCTCAGGGGCCGGCCGGCGACTCCTTCGACGACGCCGATGCCGCATCGGGTAAGGCCCGGGTCCACCCCCAGAACGCGCACGTCACCCTTCCCTTCGATCAGGTATTCGTGCAGGTTATCGGCTGCCACTGACAACGCAGCGGGCCGACGGGGCGTGTCCCCCGTCGGCC
>NZ_JBHYMF010000242.1:0-9264 GCF_042742855.1 Streptomyces sp. NPDC058877
GGATATTTACGGGGTGCTGCCATGGTGCTGGTGGATCTCCTTCGCCAGGACCGTAACCCTGGCATCAGGGACTCCACAAATCTCAGTACAGCTCAAGTCGGAGCTCTGGAGCGACCTGTGGTCCGCGCTCTGCCACCAGGGCAGCGTCTACTCGGCCAGTTTCGCAGCGCTTCCCTGGCTGACCGACATGGCCGAGGACGAGGACCGGGAGCAAGCCGTGAACGCCCTCCACCTGGCGGGGGCCATCATGGCAGGCGTCGCGCAGCCGCATGGAGACGACGGTGTCCGCACACGGTATTCGGCGGAAATCACGACCCTGCTGGCATCGGTGAACCGCCACCTCCGGACGGCAACCGACCGCACCGAGTACATCGACCTCCTGGGGTCCATGCTCGCCTTCGAGGGCGTCCTGGGGTGGAGCGAGGATCTGGCTTGGGGTCTGGGAAACGAGGAATACGAAGTCTCCTGCCCCGGCTGCGGAACCGGACTGTTCATCGTCATCGGCGAGCGCGGCTTCTTCTGCACCAGCGAGGACTACGCGCTGTCTGACGACGACGTCGACACCCGCCCGCTCCGGCCTGCGGGCCGGACAGACCTGGAGGGCATCGGCCGGCGCCTCCACGACATCGCACGCGCCGACGGCCAACACGACGTCGCGCACTTGCTGACCCACGTCTTCGGAAACGCGACCTGCCCGGACTGCGACACCGACTTCTCGGTCCCCGATCGGGTCAGCGCCGACTGGGCGAGGACGCAGTAGCCCCCGTCGGGCACACGACCGCGCCCGCTCGTCGGAGCCTGCTCCCGGCGTCCGGCGCCGAACGCGATCGGGGAGCACGCCCGCCTGCCCCCTCCGGTTTCCCGTCGACATCGTTCACGACGGGGAAGCGGTCCCCGGGGCGACGGATACGATCACGAGCACCAGCCCACGCCCGCGTTCGCCTCCGACAGGCCACCGCACACGCCCGGAGGACCGGGTCCGGCGGAGCACGGAACGGTGACGCGGCGGCGCCCGGCGCAGGCCTCGACCCGGTCCCGCCCGTCCGTTCCGGAACGGCGACCGGTGCGCCGTTCGCGGTGCCGGGCGCCCCGATCGCCGGCGGCTCCCGACCGGAGCGGGAAGAGCCCACGACGGGAAGAGCCCACGAAAGGAAGACATGACTGCCGACACGCCGACCCACCCGGCACCCGATCCCGCGACTGCCGCTACGGCGCCCGCCGAGCGGGAACGGCGGAAGGCGAGTCGCACCGGCGCCTGGTCGATCGGATGGACGTTCCTGGCCCTGGCGATCTGGGGATGGTTCGCCTTCCTGATGCTCGCCGACTACGGACCCGAATTCGGCCACGGGGCCCTGTGCCGGGGGCCGTTGGTCGGACCGCTGTCCGAGGACGCCGTGTGCCGCTCCTCGCTGCGCCAGTGGCCCGCGCTGCTGGGCGTCCTTGCGCTGGCGGTCATCGCGTCCGTCCTCGCAGCGGCGACCACGGTGTACGCCAGGGTCCTCTCCCGCCTGGACCGGCGCGACGGGCTTCCGCAGGGCTGACCTCCGACCGGATGGGGGAACGGCCGCCCTGAGGTCTTCCGGCAGGTCTCGCGCCCGGACACCGGGCACGCTCCGGCCCGCGGGCGGATTCCGATCCGGGCACGGGGAGGGCGGCAGTGCTCCGACCTGACGGGAACCCGCCCGTCCGGCTGCGCGCGGGTCCCCCGGCCGGGCATGCTCGACGCATGGTGCGAGGCGCGTGGAAACGCAGGACGTGGACGTGGTGCGGGGCCCTGCTGGTCGCGGGAGCGCTGACCGGTGCGAGTGGCTGCGGCCCGGAGGTGTCTCCCCCGACGGGCGGGGCGCCGTCGAGCACGAGCACGCCGGCCGTGCCGGGCCCCACGACGGACCCCGGCACCCCGGCTGCGGACCCCCAGCCGGGCGAGGTCCTCGTCGAGGTGGTCGTCAGCGGCGGACTGGCGGGCGTCCGCAACCAGTTGGTCGTCCACTACGACGGCACTTGGAGCAGCCGTTCCGGCACCAAGCCGCCCCGGACGGGCAGGCAGACCCCCGCCGAGGTCGCCGAACTGCGGGCGGCGCTGGAAGACCCCGCGTTCGCCCTGGTACCGGACCGGCCGACGGGCAGCCCGATCCCGGACGGCTTCCAGTACCACGTGACGTACCGCCACCGCCTGGTCGTCGCGGGCGACGGCGAACGCCCGCCCGCCCTCCAACGCGTCTTCGCCGCCCTCCCCGGGGGCGGTCCACCGACGAGCCCGTGAGCACGCGCCGGGCTGCTCCGTGAACCGGACCGGCGCCGGCCGGCAACAGCGGGGGCGTGAAACCGTTGCGCCCCGCAGGGACCTGGGCCGAGCCTCCGTCCGTCAACCGCGCAGCCCGCCTCCCGCGGCCCGCCACTACGCAGCCCGTCTCCGTACGGCCCGCCGCCGCCCGGCCGCCCCGGCCCCCCTCTACCACCGCCCGACCGCCACCACGGATCCCACTCGGCACGGGTTTGTCCCGGCCGCCGCCGCCCCGCGAGGATGACCGGGCCCCATCGAGCCGACGAGAACGGAGTGACCGATGACCAGCCCCGTGACCCTCGACCGCCGTGAAGGACCGCACGGTGAAGTCGTCCTGCGCCGCCGTGCCGAGCACTACGAGATCATCGCCAACGGCACCTTCCTGATGGACACCTCCGACGGGCGTTCGGAGCGGCTGCTGGTCGACGCGGCCATGGCGGCCCTCCCCGAGCCCTCCCGGTCCGGTGCGTCCGTCCTCATCGGCGGTCTCGGCGTCGGCTTCTCGCTCGCCCACGCCGCCGTCGATTCCCGTTGGCGGCGCATCGCGGTCGCCGAGCGGGAGGAGGCGATCATCGACTGGCACCGGCAGGGGCCGCTGGCCTCGATCTCGGGGGCGGCGCTCGCCGATCCGCGGACGGTGGTCCTCCACACCGATCTGGTGGACTACCTCCGCACCACCACGGACACCTATGACGCCCTCTGCCTGGACATCGACAACGGACCCGACTGGACGGTCACGGAGGACAACGGGTCCTTGTACTCGCCCGAGGGGCTGGCGGCCTGCGCGGCGCGGCTGAACCCCGGCGGGATCCTCGCGGTGTGGTCCGCGCAGCCGTCCGCCGATTTCGAAGAGTCATTGCGGAATGCCGGATTCAGCGGGGTACGGACGGAAGAGATCCCCGTTGCCCGGGGCGTCCCCGACGTGGTCCACCTCGCCGTCCGCCCGGGGTAACTACCGGATAGCCGGGACGCCGTCGGTACCTCTAGGCTGCTGCACCGACACCGGCGACGCGAGGCGGGGCAATGGAGCAGACACACACCACCCACCACGGTGCGGCGGCCACTCCCGGGGCCCAGCGGCGCGTTCTGGTGGTCGAGGACGACACCACGATCGCAGAGGCGATCTCCGCCCGGTTGCGCGCCGAGGGCTTCCTGGTCCAGGCCGCGACCGACGGCCCCGCAGCCGTCGACGCCGCCGAGGCCTGGCAGCCCGACCTGATGGTCCTGGACGTGATGCTGCCCGGGTTCGACGGCCTGGAGGTGTGCCGCAGGGTCCAGTCCCAGCGCCCCGTCCCGGTCCTCATGCTCACCGCCCGTGACGACGAGACCGACATGCTGGTCGGCCTCGGCGTCGGCGCGGACGACTACATGACCAAGCCGTTCTCGATGCGCGAGCTGGCCGCCCGGGTGCATGTACTGCTCCGCCGGGTCGAGCGGGCCGCACTCGCGGCGGTCACCCCGCGCAGCGGGATCCTGCGCCTCGGCGACCTGGAGATCGACCACGCGCAGCGCCGGGTGCGGGTACGGGCGGAGGACGTGCACCTGACCCCGACCGAGTTCGACCTGTTGGTCTGTCTGGCGAACACTCCCCGGGCGGTCCTCTCCCGCGAGCAACTGCTCGCGGAGGTGTGGGACTGGGCGGACGCGTCCGGCACCCGGACCGTGGACAGCCACATCAAGGCGCTGCGCCGGAAGATCGGGGCCGAGCGGATCCGTACGGTCCACGGCGTCGGCTACGCGCTGGAGACCCCGGCGCCGTGAGCCGGCTCGGGCCGGAGGGGCCGGGAAAGCCCCGGGGGGCGGGGCCGCCGGAGGCAGGACGTCGCCCCCGCCGGATCGTGATCTCCATCAAGACCAAGCTGGGCGCCCTGGTCGTCGGGGCGGTCCTGCTGACCTCCTGCCTGGCCTTGGTGGCGATCCGCACCTCCACGGAGTTCCGCTACATCACGATCTTCGCGATGATCGCGACCCTGTTGATCACCCAGTTCGTGGCGCAGTCCCTGACGGCACCGCTGGACGAGATGAACGCGGTGGCCGGCTCGATCTCGCGCGGGGACTTCAACCGCCGGGTCCGGGGCGCGGACCGGCGGGACGAGCTGGGCGACCTCGCCTCGACGATCAACCGCATGGCGGACGACCTGGAGGCCGTGGACCGGCACCGCAAGGAGCTGGTGGCGAACGTCTCGCACGAACTGCGCACGCCGATCGCGGCGCTCCGAGCGGTCCTGGAGAACGTGGTGGACGGCGTGTCGGAGGCCGACCCGGAGACCATGCGGTCGGCGCTGAAGCAGACGGAGCGGCTCGGCCGGCTGGTGGAGACGCTGCTCGACCTGTCACGCCTTGACAACGGTGTCGTCGCCTTGCGGGTGGGTCGTTTCGAGGTCTGGCCGTACCTCTCGGGAGTTCTGCGGGAAGCGAACCTGGCCGCGTCCAGACGCGGCCCCTCGGCGGCCACGGGGTCGCAGCGCAGTGCGGGCGTGCACCTGCACCTGGACGTGTCGCCGCCGGAGCTGGTGGCGCACGCGGACACGGAGCGGCTGCACCAGGTGATGACCAACCTGATCGACAACGCGGTGCGGCACTCCCCGCCGCACGGCCGGGTGACGGTCAGGGCCCGGCGCGGCCCGTACCCCGACTCGCTGGTGCTGGAGGTCGAGGACGAGGGCCCCGGCATTCCGGAGGCGGAGCGGCACAAGGTCTTCGAGCGGTTCAACCGGGGCTCGACGCCCGACGGGCAGGGCCCGGGAAGCGACGGCGGCACCGGTCTGGGGCTGGCGATCGCCCGCTGGGCGGTGGATCTGCACGGCGGCGGGATCGGAGTGGCCGAATCATCACGCGGCTGCCGCATCAGAGTCACCCTTCCGGGCAGTCTTCCCTCGTGAGATTGACGTAGGGTTCGAACCGGAAGCGCACGTTCTGCGTGTACGTGGACAGGACGCGATCAGGGGTGCGGCCGAATCGGGCCGTGCTCGCGCTTTTCCGTACCCTCACACGCGCAGAACCGCGTATGTTTCCCGCCA
This sequence comes from Streptomyces sp. NPDC058877, assembly GCF_042742855.1. NCBI lineage: Bacteria > Bacillati > Actinomycetota > Actinomycetes > Kitasatosporales > Streptomycetaceae > Streptomyces > Streptomyces sp. NPDC058877. Next base: position 5,305 of record NZ_JBHYMF010000242.1, read on the forward strand.
TTCACGGCGCCGAAACACCTCGTCAAGTGTGACTTGCGCGACGTTGGAGTGCCCGGCCTGCACCTCTCGGCCGGACAGGCGTAGCCTTTATTTCCGCTGTCCATCACCTTGTGAAGCGGAAGAGGGCGGTTGCCGCCGTGTCGTCTCAGTCCCCCAGTACCCCGAGCTCCCCGACCGACCAAGACGGGCAGGGCCAGAACCCTGCAACCGCCTTCGGCGCCAATGAGTGGCTCGTCGACGAGATCTACCAGCAGTACCTCCAGGACCCGAATTCGGTCGATCGTGCCTGGTGGGACTTCTTCGCCGACTACAAGCCCGGCGCGTCGGAGACCCCGACCGCCCCGGCCACCACCACCGCGAGCGCACCCGCCGCGCCGCAGGCGAGCCCCGCACAGGCCGCGCCTGCCGCCCCGGCGACCGTGCCCGCCCCGGCGCCGGTCCCGGCCGCCGCCAAGCCGGCCGCGGCTCCCGCCGCCCCGGTCGCCGCGAAGCCCGCCGCCGCTCCGGCGCCGGCCAAGGCCAAGGCCCCCGCCGCGGCCCCCGGCGGCCCCGAGCTGATCACGCTGCGCGGCCCGGCCGCCGCGGTCGCGAAGAACATGAACGCCTCCCTGGAGGTGCCGACGGCGACGTCCGTCCGCGCGGTCCCGGTGAAGCTGCTCTTCGACAACCGGATCGTGATCAACAACCACCTGAAGCGCGCCCGGGGCGGGAAGATCTCCTTCACCCACCTCATCGGCTACGCGATGGTGCAGGCGATCAAGGCCATGCCGTCGATGAACTACTCCTTCGCGGAGAAGGACGGCAAGCCGACCCTGGTCAAGCCGGAGCACGTGAACTTCGGTCTCGCGATCGACCTGGTGAAGCCCAACGGCGACCGCCAGCTCGTCGTCGCGGGCATCAAGAAGGCCGAGACGCTCAACTTCTTCGAGTTCTGGCAGGCGTACGAGGACATCGTCAAGCGCGCCCGCGTGGGCAAGCTGACGATGGAGGACTTCTCCGGCGTCACGGTCTCCCTGACCAACCCCGGCGGCCTCGGCACCGTCCACTCCGTGCCGCGTCTGATGCCCGGACAGTCCGTCATCATGGGCGTCGGCTCGATGGACTACCCGGCCGAGTTCCAGGGCACCTCCCAGGACACCCTGAACAAGCTGGGCATCTCCAAGGTCATGACCCTGACCTCGACGTACGACCACCGCGTCATCCAGGGCGCAGCCTCCGGCGAGTTCCTGCGGATCGTGGCGAACCTCCTCCTCGGCGAGGAGGGCTTCTACGACGAGATCTTCAAGTCCCTGCGCATCCCCTACGAGCCGGTCCGCTGGCTCAGGGACATCGACGCCTCGCACGACGACGACGTCACCAAGGCGGCGCGCGTCTTCGAGCTGATCCACTCCTACCGGGTCCGCGGCCACGTCATGGCCGACACCGACCCGCTGGAGTACAAGCAGCGCAAGCACCCCGACCTGGACATCACCGAGCACGGCCTCACCCTGTGGGACCTGGAGCGGGAGTTCGCGGTCGGCGGCTTCGCCGGCAAGTCGATGATGAAGCTCCGCGACATCCTCGGCGTGCTCCGCGACTCGTACTGCCGCACCACCGGCGTCGAGTTCATGCACATCCAGGACCCGAAGCAGCGCAAGTGGATCCAGGACCGCGTCGAGCGCCCGCACTCCCGTGTGGAGCGCGAGGAGCAGCTGCGGATCCTGCGCCGGCTGAACGCGGCGGAGGCCTTCGAGACCTTCCTGCAGACGAAGTACGTCGGCCAGAAGCGCTTCTCCCTGGAGGGCGGCGAGTCGGTCATCCCGCTGCTCGACGCGGTCATCGACTCGGCCGCCGAGTCGCGCCTCGACGAGGTCGTCATCGGCATGGCGCACCGCGGTCGCCTGAACGTCCTGGCGAACATCGTCGGCAAGTCGTACGCGCAGATCTTCCGCGAGTTCGAGGGCAACCTCGACCCGAAGTCGATGCACGGCTCCGGCGACGTGAAGTACCACCTGGGCGCCGAGGGCACCTTCACCGGTCTCGACGGCGAGCAGATCAAGGTCTCCCTGGTCGCCAACCCCTCGCACCTGGAGGCCGTCGACCCGGTCCTGGAGGGTGTCGTCCGCGCCAAGCAGGACGTCATCAACAAGGGCGGCACGGACTTCACCGTCCTCCCGATCGCCCTCCACGGCGATGCGGCCTTCGCCGGCCAGGGCGTGGTCGCCGAGACGCTGAACATGTCGCAGCTGCGGGGCTACCGCACCGGCGGCACGGTCCACATCGTCATCAACAACCAGGTCGGCTTCACCGCCGCCCCGGAGTCCTCGCGCTCCTCGATGTACGCGACCGACGTGGCCCGCATGATCGAGGCGCCGATCTTCCACGTGAACGGCGACGACCCGGAGGCCGTGGTCCGCGTCGCGCGGCTCGCCTTCGAGTTCCGCCAGACGTTCAACAAGGACGTGGTGATCGACCTCATCTGCTACCGCCGCCGCGGTCACAACGAGGGCGACAACCCGCAGTTCACCAACCCGCAGATGTACAGCCTGATCGACAAGAAGCGTTCGGTGCGCAAGCTGTACACCGAGTCGCTCATCGGTCGCGGCGACATCACCCTCGAAGAGGCGGAGCAGGCGCTCCAGGACTTCCAGGGCCAGCTGGAGAAGGTGTTCGCGGAGGTCCGCGAGGCCACCTCGGCGCCGGCCCCGACGCACGTCCCGGACGCGCAGGCCGAGTTCCCGGTGCCCGTCACCACCGCGGTCTCCCAGGAGGTCGTGAAGCGGATCGCCGAGTCCCAGGTCAGCGTCCCGGAGCGGATCACGGTCCACCCGCGCCTGCTGCCGCAGATGCAGCGCCGTACGGCCTCCATCGACGACGGCACCATCGACTGGGGCTTCGGCGAGACCCTCGCCATCGGCTCCCTGCTGATGGAGGGCACCCCGGTCCGCCTGTCGGGCCAGGATTCCCGCCGCGGCACCTTCGGCCAGCGCCACGCGGTCCTGGTGGATCAGGAGACCGGCGAGGACTACACCCCGCTGCTCTACCTGACCGACGAGCAGGCCCACTACAACGTCTACGACTCGCTGCTCAGCGAGTACGCGGCGATGGGCTTCGAGTACGGCTACTCGCTGGCCCGCCCGGACTCCCTGGTCATCTGGGAGGCCCAGTTCGGTGACTTCGTCAACGGCGCGCAGACCGTCGTCGACGAGTTCATCTCCTCGGCCGAGCAGAAGTGGGGCCAGACCTCCGGCGTCACGCTGCTCCTGCCGCACGGCTACGAGGGCCAGGGCCCGGACCACTCGTCCGCCCGCCCGGAGCGCTTCCTCCAGATGTGCGCCCAGGACAACATGACGGTCGCCATGCCGACGCTGCCGTCGAACTACTTCCACCTCCTGCGCTGGCAGGTGCACAATCCGCACCACAAGCCGCTCATCGTCTTCACCCCGAAGTCGATGCTGCGCCTGAAGGCCGCGGCGTCCAAGGTGGAGGAGTTCACCACCGGCGGCTTCCGCCCGGTCATCGGCGACGCCACGGTCGACCCGGCCGGCGTCCGCAAGGTCGTCTTCTGCGCCGGCAAGGTCTACTACGACCTGGAGGCCGAGCGTCAGAAGCGCGGTGACACGGAGACCGCCATCATCCGTCTGGAGCGCCTGTACCCGCTGCCGGGTGCCGAGCTGCAGGCCGAGATCGCCAAGTACCCGAACGCCGAGAAGTACATCTGGGCCCAGGAGGAGCCGGCGAACCAGGGTGCCTGGCCGTTCATCGCGCTCAACCTGATCGACCACCTGGACCTGGCGGTCGGCGCGGACATCCCGGCGGGCGAGCGCCTGCGCAGGATTTCGCGACCGCACTCCTCCTCCCCGGCGGTCGGCTCGGCCAAGCGCCACCAGGTGGAGCAGCAGCAGCTGGTCACCGAGGTCTTCGAGTCCTGATCGACCGCTCCGTACGCGTACGGAAGGAGGCCCGGCACCCCGCGAGGGG
>NZ_JBHYMF010000243.1:0-9233 GCF_042742855.1 Streptomyces sp. NPDC058877
GCACCTTCGGGTGCGGGCCGCCCGGCCGTCGTGTTTGTGGTGCTTCGCACAGTGACCCGTTGCAGGTCAAGGGTGAGTTGACGGCTGTTCTCGGGCCGTGGTGGACTGCCGAGGCCATACGGCTGCAGGAGAGGAAGTCCGGTGCGAATCCGGCGCGGTCCCGCCACTGTGACCGGATCCCAGGGGTCCGGGAGTCAGGAACTCTCGCCGCCGGTCACGTCGATCCAGGGCGCGGACCCTGAGTGAGGACAGAGCGCCATGCCCGGCCGCGGCCGCAGCGTCTCCAGAAGCAGAGCCACCGGTGTCTTCGCGTACGGCGCGGCGGTCGGTCTCGCCCTCGACCGGGTCCTCGCGGATCCGCGCCGGGGGCACCCCGTCGCCGCGTTCGGCCGTACGGCCTCGGCCGTCGAGCGGGTCCTCTGGCGCGACCACCGCGGGTGGGGCGCACTGCACGCGGTCGTCTGCGCCGGAACCGTGGCGACGGCCGGGGCGGTCGCCGCCCGTGCAGTGCGGAACGACCGTGCCGCATCCGTCGCGCTCACCGCCGCCGCCGTCTGGTCCGTCGTCGGCGGCACCACCCTGGGACGCGAGGCCCGCACCATCGGAGGGGCGCTCGCCGCCGGGGACCTGGAGGCCGCCCGTGAGCGACTGCCGCACCTGTGCGGACGCGACCCGCATTCCCTGGACGGCCCCGCGATGGCCCGCGCGGTCGTCGAGTCGGTCGCCGAGAACACCTCCGACGCCGTGGTCGGCGCCCTCTTCTGGGGCGCCGCCGCGGGCGTACCGGGCCTCCTCGGCTTCCGCGCCGTCAACACCCTCGACGCGATGGTCGGCCACAAGTCCGACCGGTACCGCCGCTTCGGTTGGGCCTCGGCCCGCCTCGACGACCTCGCCGGCTGGCCCGGGGCCCGACTGACCGCCGTCCTCGCCGCCGTCGCCGGGGACGACCCGCGCGGGGCCGTACGGGCCTGGCGGGCCGACGCGGCGAAGCACCCGAGCCCCAATGCGGGCCCGGTCGAAGCCTCCTTCGCCGGCGCGCTCGGTGTACGGCTCGGCGGCACCCTCGCGTACGGCGGACGGGTCGAGCACCGACCCGTCCTGAACGGAACGGGGCGGCCCGTGGAGGTCGCCGACATCGACCGGGCGGTCCGGCTGTCCCGCCGGGTGACCTGGCTGACCCTGGTCGCCTGCGCGGGCGGTCGCGCGATCGCCGGAGCCTTGAAGGGGAGGAAGGCATGAGGGGTGGGGGGCTGCTCGTCGCCGGGACCACGTCCGACGCGGGCAAGAGCGTGGTCACGGCCGGCATCTGCCGCTGGCTGGTGCGGCAGGGCGTGAAGGTCGCGCCGTTCAAGGGGCAGAACATGTCCCTGAACTCCTTCGTCACCCGGGAGGGCGCCGAGATCGGCCGGGCGCAGGCCATGCAGGCCCAAGCCGCCCGGGTCGAGCCGAGCGCGCTCATGAACCCGGTACTGCTCAAGCCCGGCAGCGACCGCTCCAGCCAGGTCGTGCTCATGGGCAAGCCGGTGGGAGAGCTGAGTGCCCGCGGATATCACGGGGGCCGGCAGAAGGAACTCTTCGAGCCGGTCCTGGCGTGCCTGGAGGAGCTCCGGGGCACGTACGACGCCGTGATCTGCGAAGGGGCCGGCAGCCCGGCCGAAATCAATCTGCGGCGCACGGACATCGTGAACATGGGCATAGCGCGGGCCGCAGGGCTGCCCGTGGTGGTGGTCGGGGACATCGACCGGGGAGGGGTCTTCGCCCAGTTCTTCGGCACGACGGCCCTGCTCGCACCCGAGGACCAGGCGCTCGTCGCGGGCTATCTGGTCAACAAGTTCCGGGGCGACGTGACGCTCCTCGAACCGGGCCTCGACATGCTGCACGGCCTGACCGGGCGCCGCACGCTGGGCGTCCTGCCGTACGCACACGGGCTGGGCATCGACGAAGAGGACGGCCTGCGCGTCTCCCTGCGGGGCACGGTCCGCGAGTCGGTCGTGGCACCGCCGGTCGGCGCGGACGTCCTGCGGGTCGCCGTGTGCGCCGTACCGCTGATGTCCAACTTCACGGACGTGGACGCGCTGGCCGCCGAGCCGGGCGTCGTCGTCCGGTTCGTCGACCGGCCCGAGGAACTGGTCGACGCGGACCTCGTCGTCGTGCCCGGCACCCGGGGCACGGTCAGGGCCCTGGCCTGGCTGCGGGAGCGCGGCCTCGCGGACGCCCTGGCCCTGCGGGCCGCCGAAGGGCGGCCGGTGCTCGGGATCTGCGGCGGCTTCCAGGCCCTGGGCGAGCGCATCGAGGACGAGGTCGAGTCGAAGGCCGGCCTCGTCGACGGGCTGGGGCTGCTGCCCGTACGGGTCCGTTTCGGGATCGAGAAGGTCCTCGCCCGCCCGGTCGGCGAAGCCCTCGGCGAACGGGTCGAGGGGTACGAGATCCACCACGGCGTGGCGGACGTACGGGGTGGGGAGCCGTTCCTCGACGGCTGCCGGGTCGGCTCCGTGTGGGGCACCCACTGGCACGGCTCCCTGGAGAGCGACGGATTCCGCCGGGCGTTCCTGCGGGAGGTCGCGGCGGCTTCGGGACGACGGTTCGTACCGGCGCCGGACACCTCGTTCGGCGCGCTGCGGGAAGAGCAGCTCGACCGGCTCGGCGACCTGATCGAGGAGCACGCCGACACGGACGCGCTGCTGCGGCTGATCGAGGGCGGTGCACCGTCGGGACTGCCCTTCGTGCCGCCGGGCGCGCCGTGACCCGGGGAGTGCCCGACCCCCGGCCGGGCCGGAGCTCCCGCCCCCACCCGCCGAACGGCTCCGGCCGACGGCAAGCGATGGACCCGTCGTCGGCGACCGCCGGCGGACGGAACGGACGTGAGGGAAGGAAGACCCGATGAGCACCCGGTATCCGTTCACTGCCGTCGTCGGCATGGACGACCTGCGGCTCTCGCTGCTGCTCAACGCCGTCAGTCCGGCCGTGGGCGGGGTCCTCGTGCGGGGCGAGAAGGGAACCGCCAAGTCCACGGCCGTGCGTGCACTGGCCGAGCTGCTGCCGGAGGTGCCGGTGATCGCCGGTTGCCGGTTCAGCTGTGCCCCGGAGGCGCCCGATCACAGCTGCCCGGACGGGCCGCACGAGGACGCGCCCGGGGCCTCCCGGCCCGCGCGGATGGTCGAACTGCCCGTCGGTGCCTCGGAGGACCGGCTCGTCGGTGCGCTCGACATCGAGCGGGCACTGGCCGAGGGCGTGAAGGCCTTCGAGCCGGGCCTCCTCGCCGCCGCGCACCGGGGCATCCTCTACGTGGACGAGGTCAACCTGCTCTCCGACCACCTGATCGACCACCTCCTCGACGCCGCCGCGATGGGGGCCTCGCACGTCGAGCGCGAAGGCGTCTCGGTGCGGCACGCCGCCCGGTTCCTGCTCGTCGGAACCATGAACCCCGAGGAGGGGGAGCTCCGGCCGCAGCTGCTCGACCGCTTCGGGCTGACCGTGGAGGTGGCCGCGTCGCGGGATCCGGAGCAGCGGGTGGAGGTGGTCCGGCGGCGCCTCGCCTTCGAGGACGACCCGGTGGACTTCGCCGCCCGCTGGGCCGGTGAAGAGGCCGCACTGCGGGACCGGGTCGTCGCCGCCCGCGCCCTGCTCCCACAGGTGACGCTCGGGGACGCGGTGCTGCTCCAGATCGCCGCGACCTGTGCCGCGTTCGAGGTGGACGGCATGCGCGCCGACATCGTGATGGCCCGCACGGCGACCGCGCTCGCCGCCTGGGCGGGGCGGACCGGGGTCACCTCGGAGGACGTGCGGCAGGCCGCCCTGCTGGCGCTCCCCCATCGACGGCGGCGCTCGCCCTTCGACGCGCCCGGCCTGGACGAGGACAAGCTCGACGAGACCCTGGAGCAGTTCAAGGGCGACGACGAGGACCCGGAGCCGGACGGCCCGGGCGACGGTGGCCCCGGTGGCGGCGGTCCGGACGGCGGCGGGGTTCCGCCGCAGGGCGAGGGGCCGGCGCCCCGGGACGTGCCGGCGCCCGACGACCTCCCCGCTTCCGGCGGGCAGCCCGCTCCCGCTCCCGGCCCCGGTGAGCGCGCCGCCGTGCAGGCCGCCGAGCCCTTCCGCACGAAGGTGCTGAGCGTGCCCGGTCTCGGCGAGGGCGCGGCCGGGCGTCGCTCCCGCGCCCGCACCGAGCACGGCCGCACCACCGGATCCACCCGCCCCCGGGGCGCGCTGACCAAGCTGCACCTGGCCGCGACCGTCCGGGCCGCCGCCCCGCACCAGCGGGCGCGCGGCCGGTCCGGGCCCGGTCTGGTGGTCCGCAGGGACGACCTGCGGCAGGCGACCCGGGAGGGCCGGGAGGGCAACCTGGTGCTGTTCGCCGTGGACGCTTCGGGCTCGATGGCCGCCCGGCAGCGGATGAGCGCCGTCAAGGGCGCGGTGCTCTCGCTCCTGCTCGACGCGTACCAGCGACGCGACAAGGTCGGTCTGGTCACCTTCCGGGGGCGCGACGCCGAGGTCGCGCTGCCTCCGACCTCCTCCGTGGACGCCGCCGCCGCCCGGCTCGAAGAGCTCCCGACGGGCGGCCGGACCCCGCTGTCCGCCGGTCTGCTCAAGGCCCACGAGGTGCTGCGGGTCGAACGGCTGCGGGACCCCTCGCGCCGCCCCCTGCTCGTCGTCGTGACCGACGGCCGGGCGACCGGCGGCGCCGACCCGGTGGGCCTCGCGGCCCGTGCCGCACGGCTGCACGCCGCCGAGGGCACGGCCGCGGTGGTCGTGGACTGCGAGAGCGGACCGGTGCGGCTGGGCCTCGCGGGCACCCTGGCGCGCGAACTCGGCGGCACCGCCGTCACCTTGGACGAGCTGCGCGCCGATTCGATCGCCGGCCTCGTCAGAGACGTACAGGCAGCAGGACAGACAAGCAGGAGGGCCGCATAATGCCGCAGGGACAGCCGACCGTCGTGCCCGACGACGGCCTGACCACCCGTCAGCGTCGGAACCGGGCGCTGGTGATGGTGCACACCGGTGTGGGCAAGGGGAAGTCGACCGCCGCGTTCGGCATGGCGCTGCGCGCCTGGAACCAGGGCTGGCCGATCGGGGTGTTCCAGTTCGTCAAGTCCGCCAAGTGGCGGGTCGGCGAGGAGAACGCCCTCAAGGTGCTCGGCGAGACCGGCAAGGGCGGCACCGTCACCTGGAACAAGATGGGCGAGGGCTGGTCCTGGATCCAGCGCGAGGTGGCCGAGGGCGAGCAGTCGCACGAGGACAAGGCCCGCGAGGGCTGGGAGCAGGTCAAGCGGGACCTGGCCGAGGAGAAGTACACGTTCTACGTCCTCGACGAGTTCGCCTACTTGCTGCACTGGGGTTGGATCGACGTCAAGGAGGTCGTCGAGGTGCTGCGCGACCGTCCCGGGCAGCAGCACGTCGTCATCACCGGCCGCAACGCGCCGCAGGAGCTCGTGGACTTCGCCGATCTCGTCACCGACATGTCCAAGGTCAAGCACCCGATGGACGCCGGTCAGAAGGGCCAGCGGGGCATCGAGTGGTAGCACGTCTCGTCATCGCCGCGCCTTCCTCCGGCGCGGGCAAGACCACGGTCGCGACCGGCCTGATGGCCGCGTTCGCGGGCCGTGGTCTGGCCGTCTCCCCGCACAAGGTCGGGCCCGACTACATCGACCCGGGCTACCACGCGCTCGCGACCGGCCGGCCGGGGCGCAACCTCGACGCGTACATGTGCGGCACGGGACTGATCGCGCCGCTCTTCGCCCACGGGGCGCGCGGCTGCGACCTGGCCGTGGTCGAGGGGGTCATGGGCCTGTACGACGGGGCCGCCGATCAGGGCGAACTGGCGTCCACCGCACAGGTGGCGAAGCTGCTCAAGGCGCCGGTGGTGCTCGTGGTCGACGCCTCCTCGCAGTCCCGGTCGGTGGCGGCACTGGTACACGGCTTCGCCTCCTGGGACCCGGAGGTGCGGATCGGGGGCGTGGTCCTCAACAAGGTCGCGACGGACCGGCACGAGCACCTGCTGCGGGAAGCGCTCGGGGAATCGGGAGTGCCGGTCCTCGGCGTCCTGCGGCGGGCGCCCGCGGTCGCCACGCCGTCGCGGCACCTGGGGCTCGTGCCGGTGGCCGAGCGGCAGGCCCAGGCGGTGGAGGCGGTGGCCGCACAGGCGGAGCAGGTGCGGGCCGGCTGTGACTTGGACGCCCTGTGGGCGCTCGCCCGGTCGGCACCGCCGTTGCCCGTCGAGCCCTGGGCACCGGAGGCCGCCGGCCGGGCGGGCGCGAGCGGTTCCGGCACACCGGCGGAGCGGTCGTCCGCACCGAGGGTGGCAGTGGCCGGCGGAGCCGCCTTCACCTTCTCGTACGCCGAGCACGCGGAGTTGCTGCGGGCGGCCGGGGCCGAGGTCGTGACCTTCGATCCGCTGCGGGACGAAGCCCTCCCCGAGGGCACCCGCGGGCTCGTCATCGGGGGTGGTTTCCCCGAGGTGTACGGCCCCGAGCTGTCCGCCAACGAGCGTCTCCGCAAGGCCGTCGCCGAGCTCGCCGCCTCCGGGGCGCCCGTCGTCGCCGAGTGCGCCGGGCTCCTCTACCTGGCGCGGTCCCTCGACGGCGCGCCCATGTGCGGGGTGCTCGACGCCGACGCACGGATGTCGGAACGGCTGACGCTGGGGTACCGGGACGCGGTCGCGGTGAGCGACAGCGTCCTGGTGCCGGCCGGGGCACGGATGCGGGGGCACGAGTTCCACCGCACCGTGATCGAGCCGGATGCCGGGGCGCGGGCGGCCTGGGGGCTGCGGCAGCCGGTGCGGCGGGTGGAGGGCTTCGTGCAGGACGGGGTCCACGCCAGCTACGTGCACACCCACTGGGCGGGGTCCCCCGAGGTCGCCGTGCGGTTCGTGGAGCACTGCGCGTGAGGTCAGCCGCCGGAGACGCCCACCACGAGCCAGATGAAGGCCACGCCCGCCACCGTGCACAGCAGGGTGGAACGGGCGGGGTGCGCGTGGTGGGCCTCCGGCAGGATCTCGGCGGCGGCGAGGTAGAGCAGGGCGCCGCCGAAGAAGCCGAGATAGCTGCCGAGCAATTCCTCCGGAAGGGTGAACAGCAGGGTGGAGGCGGCACCGAGGAGCGGGGCGACGGCGTCCGCGACGAGCATCGCGAGGGCCCTGCGGCGGGCGTTCCCGTAGAGGCTCGTGATCGTGTACGTGTTGAAGCCGTCGGCGAAGTCATGGGTGATCACGGCGAGCGCGACGGTGGCCCCCATGCCGCCGCCGACCTGGAAGGCGGCACCGAGCGCGACGCCGTCCATGAGGCTGTGGAGGACCATCGCGGAGGCCGCCGTGAGTCCGACCTGGGGAACCCTCTCATCGGCTCCGACGCCGTGTGCCGCCCGGCGCACGGCGAGCAGGCGCTCGACGACGTGGGCGAAGAGGAAGCCCCCGACGAAGAGCAGCAGGGCCTCCGGAACGCCGAAGACCTCGTGGCCCGCGGCCTCCAGGGCCTCGGGCAGGAGGTCGAGTCCGACGACGCCGAGCATGAGTCCACCGGCGAGGCCGAGGACGAGGTGGCGGCGGTCGGTGACGCGTCCGGCGACCCAGCCGCCGAAGAGCGTCATGAGGAACGCGCCGAGCGCGACGACTACTGCCATGGGGCTTTGCTATCGGATGGGACACCGGACGTGCACCTCGGCATGGGGGCCAGGGCAGGGGTTGCGGTGGAGGAGGTGCTCGGGCTGATCGGCGCGGCGCTGCGGGAGGCCGGGCTGGCGGTCGAGCGGGTGCGGTCGGTCGGCACGCTCGACGCCCGCACCGCGGAGCCGGGGATCGTGGCGGCAGCCGCACGGCTCGGGGTGCCGGTGCGGGGGTTCACGGCGGAGGAGCTCGCCGCCGTGCCCGTACCGAACCCGTCGACGCTGCCGCTGGCCAGGACGGGGACGGCATCCGTGGCGGAGGCAGCGGCGCTGCTGGCGGCGGGCGGCACCGGGGCGGGCGCGATGCTGCTCTTACCCAAGCGGAAAACCCGACGCGCAACGTGCGCAATAGCCGGATTTGCGTCTTTCCGTCCATACGAAGTGACGTCTGTCGCACGGTTGTTGCCCTTGACGCCCGGGTACATCGCTGGCGAGCCTGGCTCACCCCCCACCATCCCCCCTCACCCCCCACACGGCGGCCATGGACACCCACACCCACCCCGACGCACACGACCTGCGCCACCACGGTGACGCCGAGGTCCGGGACGAGAAGCTCGTCGACCTGGCGGTCAACGTCCGGACGGGCACCCCGCCGGACTGGCTGCGGAAGCGGATCACCGACTCCCTGACCGGCCTCGCGGCCTACCCGGACGGCCGGGCAGCACGGGCGGCGGTCGCCGAGCGGCACGACCTGCCCCCGCAGCGGGTGCTCCTGACGGCCGGAGCCGCCGAGGCGTTCGTGCTGCTCGCACGGGCGCTTCCGATACGGCGGCCGGTGGTGGTGCACCCCCAGTTCACCGAGCCGGAAGCGGCGCTGCGGGACGCGGGCCACGAGGTGGACCGGGTGCTGCTGCGCGCGGAGGACGGCTTCCGGTTGGACCCGGCACAGGTGCCGGAGGACGCCGACCTGGTGGTGATCGGGAATCCGACGAACCCGACGTCCGTGCTGCACCCGGCGGCCTCGATCGCCTCGCTTGCCCGCCCCGGGCGGATCCTGGTCGTGGACGAGGCCTTCATGGACGCGGTGCCGGGCGAGCGGGAATCGTTGGCCGGCCGGACCGACGTGCCCGGGCTCGTGGTGCTGCGGAGCCTCACCAAGACCTGGGGGCTCGCCGGCCTGCGGATCGGCTACGCACTGGCCGAGCCGGAGACGATAGCGGCACTGGAGCGGACGCAGCCCCTGTGGCCCGTGTCGACACCGGCCCTGGTGGCGGCCGAAGCCTGCATGTCGCGGGCGGCGCTCGCGGAGGCGGAATACGCGGCGCACCGGATCGGCGTGGAGCGGTCCCACCTGCTGGCCGGGCTTGCGGAGTTCGACGAGGTGCGGACGGTCGCGGGGGCCGAGGGTCCCTTCGTCCTGTTGCGGATCGACGGAGCGGACGCCGTCCGGGAGCGGCTGCGCTCGCTCGGATTCGCCGCCCGGCGGGGCGACACCTTCCCGGGGCTCGACCGGAACTGGCTGCGGCTCGCGGTGCGCGACCGGGTGACGACGAACCGGTTCTTGCAGGCGCTCGATCAGGCACTCCTGATGGGCGGTTGACCGGCCGCTCGACGCGCACGCGGAAGGGCCGGGGAGG
>NZ_JBHYMF010000244.1:0-9109 GCF_042742855.1 Streptomyces sp. NPDC058877
CCTCAGCTCCGCCGTCCCGCTGCGACGGGATCAGCGGTGAAGGTCTCTCACCTCCACTCGAACCACTGCGCCTCACGGCGCACCCACGACCTCCGCCACTCGACCGCCACCCTGCTCCTGGAACAAGGCGTCGAACTCGTCGTGATCAAAGAACTCCTCGGCCACGCCCACATCGGCGTCACCGCCACCGTCTACGCCCACGTCCGACTCCGCCTCCAACGAGACGCCATCGACCTACTCGGCCACGCGCTCGACTACCCCTGACAGCCAGACGGCGGCGGACACTAATGTGTCCGCCGCCGTTGCCGTCAGCTACTGCCGTCAACCCGGCCAGAAGCCCCGTCAGACGATGTTCGACGCGGCCGAGATTTGCTAACGGGAGTCAGGTCTCGGCCAAGGATCGAGTCCCGGGTCGGAGTGCAGGCAGACCAGCGGGCGATTCGCGCAGACTGCCAACTCCAGGGAATCTTCAAAGGTGGAGCCGAGCTCCCAAATCCAGCCCATACCAGCAGCAACCACCCTTCCTCCAGCCTCGACGAATACGCTTGAATAACTGAGCCATTCACCGATTGGGAAGTAGTTCCCACCGAGAACGCTTTCTACCTCTTCCGCTAGATCACGCTGCCCTGATCCAGCGGCGAAGGGATCGAAATTGTAAGGCTCGTCATTGCTGAAATTCGGGCCGACTCGATTGACCGGCTCGATCGAGAGCCCCCCCACCGCAGCGAGGATTTCTTCAGCCAATGGGTGAGCTCGATACCCTTCACCCTCCAACGGCTTGACCCATCGACGGGTGTCAACTTTCCTGCCTGCGCTCCATCCGGACGCAACAAGCGCCCCAAGCAGATCCTTGCTGAGCGAGTCGAATCGAATCATGGACATCAGTTGATCCCTAGGTCTTCCAGAAGTCGACCACAACGGCCGCAGGGGTGAGCCGGTTCACCATGCCCATCCGTATTCGATGTCGGCATCGAGTTATTCCGCGTCCTCACCGTTCGCATGGTTCCACCCCTGATGGCTTCGGGACCCTCCGCCGCCTGCGCCTGAATGAGACAGTGAACCTCCGCGCACCCTCCATGGTGACCCGTCCGTTCGAGCGCTTCCGCCAACGGCCCTTCCGCCTGCTGGCCGTGCTTATTGCGGCCGTAGTACTTCGCGCCTGAAGGAGACGTGTACTCGGAGGCAAATTTCACCCCAGGTTCGTTGCGAACGCTGTCGGCATAGTTGCTCAGGTTGCAGTTATGAACCAGGACCGGGGTGGCCCCCGCCAGCACATAGTACGTGTGCTCGCCGGGCGGCCGTCACCTGCATTTTCGCTGGTCAGCGAATTCCGGCCGGTCCGTAGGTGTGCGTGGAAGTGCCGTGCTGTGCGCTCCTGTTGCCGTCGGCGTTGCCGTCAGACGGCTGCGCGCGTGAGGGCGGTGGAGTGGGCTTTGGCCGGTGTCCTGCCCGGGTTGGGGTCGGGCATGGTCAGGGGGCCGTACGCTGGCCCGGCAACTCGGGCAGGTTGTGATCCTGCCCGGAATTTGAACGAGTGGCCCCCTGGCCTTGCCCGACGCGGGCCCCGGCCCGGGGAGGTGGGTAAAGCCCACGGAGCCGACCGACCCCACCCCGGGCCTCCGTCCCGGCCAACTCCCCGCCGTCGCCTTGCCGTCGGCCTGGCGTTCGCCATGCTGGCGCGTCCGGCTTCCTTCGCGCTTCCGGTGGTTCGCTACGCGTTTCTGCGCGGCCTGGTCGCTGGCCGGCCCGCGGTGGCGGAGCCGAGAGCGGGCCGGGTGGGCGACCGCGCCGCGCGCGACCCGCGTCAGCGGGTCGCCTTGAAGACGTAGAGAAAGTTTGGACGCATCCCGCTTCGGCGGTACGCCGTGGCTGTCGGTTGAGCGTTCGGCTGGGCTGCTGGCCTGGTGCGATGGCCTGCGGGTCGTGGGTCCTGTTCCGGCTGGCGGTGGTGGTTCTACTCGGCTCGGGTGACCTTGGCATGGTCGGTGAAGACGCGCCTGAACAGGTCGTGGCCGGTGCGTCCGGTGTGGCGGAGTGCCCAGTCCTGTGCGGCTTCCTGCTCGAGGTGGGGTCCGGATTCGGCTCCGCAGCCGCCGGTGACGCAGAACGCCTCGTAGGTGATGCCCCCTTCGGGCGCGTGGCGGATGGAGTGAACGACGTGCCGGTAGATAGCGCGGGGGCTCACTGGTGACCCTCCGGGTGGCGTCGCATGTAGACGTTGCAGTCGCTGACGGTGGTCATGTCTCCGACCACGCGGGCCCGGTCGCGTACGTTGGCCAGTTCGGTACAGCCCGCGCAGCCTTCAACGGGAGTCGGCTCCAGTTCCAGGCGCAAGGGGAGTTCGACCGGCTGGGTGGAGTATCTGGTCGGCTCCGTCACTGCACATCGCCACCTCTCGAACGTCACATGGCCGACCTCTTGACAGGTCGGTGCTCTAGTTCAGTATTCGAGTGGCCGAAGCACTCCCGCTACGGTTCATAGTGCACTAGTGTGCTCGCACTGACAGCACGTCAACTCAACGGAGGGGCACGCCTTATGCCCAGTCCCAAGACGTTCACGAAGATCGCGGATCACTTCCGGGAGCGCATCCTGTCGGGAGAGCTTGAGCCGGGCGCCAAGCTGCCGACGAACCGGGAGATCGCCGGGCAGTGGCAGGCCGCAGCGGCCACTGTCTCCCGGGCCTTGCAGGCCCTTCAGGTGGAGAACTTCATCCGCACCACCCCCAGGGGCACCTACGTCGCCGACGATCCTCGCTGGACGCTGTCGGCGCGGGACCGGCTGGCCCGGGTCCAGCGGGTGAAGTCGTTCCTGGCCGAGGGCGAGACGAGCCGGGTGACGGCGGCCGAGCTGATCATCCCGCCGCTGTATGTGGCGGAGATCTTCGACCTGGAATCCGGGGACCAAGTGGTGCGGCGCGAGTGGCTGGCCGGACGGGGCAAGACCCGGACCGTGTTCGCGGTGACCTGGTACCCGGCCCCGTTCGCAGCCCTCGTGCCGGACCTACTGAACACCGCGCCGGGCCGCAATCACGGACTGTCCGCCCGGGTTCTGGAAGCCACCGGACGCACGATCACCCACGCCCGCGACGACATGCACGCCCGCCCCGCCGACGCCCGAGAGGCGAGCGCGCTGGGGCTGCCGGTCGGCTCCCCGATCCTGGCCGGCGCGCACCGCTGGTCGGACGCGGAGGGGATCATCGAGTACGGGGAGTGGTGCCTGCCGCCGCGGTTCACCATCGGGTATGAGTACCAGCCCTGACCGATCCACGCGGAGCGTCCCCGAAAGCCAGCCTGCGGCCTTCGGGGACGCTGTCGTTCACGTGCCTGCCTCAGTTGGCGTCGCGACCTTCGAGGCGTTCGACGCGCTCCTCCAGCTCCTCGATCCGCTCCAGGGCGCGTTCCAGCTTGTAGGCGAGATCCGCTACTCCGGCCGCCGCCGGGAACTCCTTCTGCGGGGCAGCCGACGGTTCGTCCGACTCGGCTACCGGCTGCACCGCTACCGGTACCTCGGTGCCGAACTCGCCCCCCACGACGACGTACGCCATCGAGCCATTGCGCTGGTGGGCCTTCTTCATCCTGCCCTCCAGGGCGAGGAAGGTCAGTGCCTGGTCTGCGGATTCCGGGTCGCCGCCGATCGTTTCGACCACGTCGTCCACGGTGACCGTGGCTCCCCTGGCGAGTGATCCGTCTCTGATCTTGTGGACCAGGCGGCCGTGGGTGAGCTGGGTGGCGAAGCCGTGGTCGTCCCAGTCGCGTACGTAGACCTCGTCGCCGGGCAGTTCGCCGGGGTAGCGCAAGAGGAAGTTGCCGGCAAGCAGGGCGATGGCGTTGGTGACCACGTTGAGTGGCACCGCGTAGTGCTCCGCCAGGACCTCGCGGGCCGGGAGCCTGGCGCCGGGCGCCAGAGTGCCGGAGTAGATCTGCTGGGTGAGATCGCCGGCGACCCTCTCGAAGGCGTCCTCGAAGTCGGCCGAGCGCGTGACGAACGTGCCGCGCCCCTGGCGGGCGATGACCCAGCCCTCGTTCCTAAGCAGCCGGATCGCCTTCTGCACGGTCAGGCTCGATGCCTTGTAGGTCTGCATGAGCTGGCTCTGGGTCGGCAGGAGCTGGCCGGGTCGCAGTTCGCCGTCCCGGATCTGCTGCCGCAGGTCGTCCGCGATGCGCTCGAACGTCAAGCGCGCTTCGTCAGCAGCAGCCATGTCCATCCCCGGTCCCAGTCCGATTCCACCCACCGCGGGCCGCTCGCTGCCTGTCGCGTTTCACCAGTTCAGCGGCCTCACGGGGTCAGGGTAGCCGCCGTATGGATGGACCACCCCACGAACGGATGGAACTCAATAGGGATGGACTTTGGATGGAATGAATGTAGGGTTGCGGCACGCGATCACCCACACGGGTGACTTGCACCCCTTCTACCTGGAGGTTTGCCGTGAAGACCATGCCCATCGACCAGACTCCGGCCCTGGTGATCCTGGCCTCCGAGTCCCGGCCGCACTTCAAGGACCGCGAAGGCCAGCAGCCCGCGATCGACCGGGCCACCGGCGCCCACCTGCACCTGGTGGACGTGATGTTCGCATTCAACGGCCGCGCCGAAGTGATCACCGTGAAGGTCCCGGAGCCGGGTCTCGGCAAGGGCCTGAAGGTCGGCCTGCCGGTCGTTTTCACCGGCCTGGTCGCCTCGGCCTGGGAGAACGAGATCAACGGCAAGGACCGGCACGGCATCTCCCTGCGCGCCGACGCCGTCACCGCCAAGGTCGGTGCCTGATGACCGGGAACTCCCTCGGGCTCGCGCTCCTGGCCGTGGTCGTCCTCGGCGGGCTCGGGCTGCTGGGCTGGGCCGGGTACTGCTTCGCCCGCTGGTACCGGGCCGATGCCGAGACCCGGGTCAGTCTGCGGCAGGCGCGGCGGATGCGGTGGGGTTGGAAGCGGCTCGCGCCGATGCTCGGCCTGGCGGTCAAGGACGCCACCCCGACCGTGCTCCAGCAGTACGCCCCACAGGAACAACCACCGAAGCCGCGCGTGCTGGTCCCGCGCCTGCGCGCCCGCGCCGACGTCTTCGGCGTCACCGTCACCGCCGATGCCCTGCCGCAGGTCGGGCTCAGCGCCTGGCAGGACGCCAATGAGGGCCTGTGCGACGCCTGGGGCATGCGCCGCATCCGGATCAGCCAGCCCAAGCCCGGAATGATCGTCGCGCGCGGCTTCCGCCGCGAGCCGCTGGAAGCGGTGATCCGCTCACCACTCCTCGGCCCGGACGGCTCCCCCGTCTGCCGACCGGGTCAGTTCGTCTCCACCGATGACGTACTACTCGGCTGGGACGAAGACGGCACCCCCATCGTGCTCAACCTCGCCTACTCCGCCCACGCACTCGTCGCCGGCCTCACCCGCTCCGGCAAATCGATCACCGTCAACACCCTGCTCGCCTACGCCTCGCTCATGCGGGACGTGCGTCTGATCGTGATCGACCCCAACCTCGGTGCGGTCGCGCCCTGGTGGCGTACCGCCTACAAGGTCTCCGACGCCGTCCATCCCGACGAGCCGACCGAGATCCTGCGCTGGGTCCGCGAAGAGATGCAGCGCCGGGAGCGGCTGTTCTGGTCCGGTCGCACCGACCGCATCACCGAATTCAGCCCCGAGCTGCCGCTGCTGCTCGTGGTGATCGACGAGGTGGCGAACTACACCCGCCACCCCGACCGCAAGGCCCGCGAACGCTTCGAGGCCGAGCTGCTGGCCATCGCCAGCCAGGGCGCCAAGTTCGGCATCCGGCTGTGGCTCCTCACCCAGAAACCCTCCGCCGACGTGCTCACCACCGCCGTACGCACCAACCTGTCCGCCCGGATCTGCCATCGCGTCGACACCGTCGAGGACTTCCTGCACCTCTTCCCCGACGGCCGGGAACTCGACATCACCGCCGCCGACCGCACCATGCCCCAGGGCGTCTCGATCGCCTCCGTCGGTGACATGCGCACCCCCGTCCGGCTGCGCTCGGTCTACCTGCCCACCGAAGCCTGCTGGCAGATCAACGACCTCATGTGCGCCGAAGGGCTCAAGGTCCGCGAGCTGCCCGACCGCGTCGACCTGGACAAGGCCGCGTGACCGCCTCCTCCTGGTCCCGCTTCGCAGTGATCCCCGGCAAGGGCGTGTAGTCGCCAAACCCTCGCCCCTGCCGGGGCCTCCCTCCCATCCATCCACGGCACACGCGTGTGCCGCAGTGCAGAGAGGTCCCGCCAGCATGCCACCGCACGACCCCACCACCACAATCACCCGCCCCGAACCCACCACGGCCTCGCTGCCCACATTCACCGGGTACCGCGACCTGCTCGGCCTGATCCGGCAGCTGTCCACCCTTGGCGGCTGCGCCCAGCCGATCCGGCTCGAAGGCCAGCGCACCGAGATCGACGCCTTCACCGGCGAGATCCTGCGCGAACTGAAATCCAAGGAACTGCCCGCCGGACACCTCCTGGTCCGCTGCGGCAACCGCCGCACCACCCGCTGCCCCTCCTGCGCCGAGCTCTACCGACAGGACACCTACCAGCTCATCGCCGCCGGCCTGCGCGGCGGCAAGAGCATCCCCGAACAGGTCGCCACCCACCCCCGTGTCTTCGCCACCCTCACCGCACCCTCCTACGGACCCGTGCACGGGCGACGCGTGGGCAGTTCCGCCCGCTGCCGTTGCGGACGCACCCACACCAAGGGCGACCCGATCCTCGGCACGGCGCTCGACCCGGAGCGCTACGACTACACCGGCGCCGTGCTGTGGAACGCCCATGCCCCGGCCCTATGGGCCCGCTTCATGCTCCACCTGCGCCGCACCATCGCCGCCGCAGCTGGTGTCCCGCAACGCCTGCTCTCCAAGTACGTCCGGGTCTCGTACGCCAAGGTCGCCGAGTACCAGCAGCGCGGACTGATCCACTTCCACGCCGTCATCCGCCTCGACGGCCCCGTAGGCCCCTACACCCCGCCACCCGCCTGGGCCACACCCGACCTGCTGGCTGATGCCATTCGGATCTCGGCCACCCGCGCCCGCATCGACGGGCCGGAGGTCAACGGCCGGGCCCGTGCCTTCGTCTTCGGCGAGCAGATCGACACCAGGATCATCCGGTCCACGGCCTTCCAGGCCGGGACCACGATCACCGAGGGCAAGGTCGCCGGATACGTCGCCAAGTACGCCACCAAGGGCACCGAAACCGCGACCGGCACCCTCGACCACCGTCTGAGGAGGATCACCGACCTCTGGTTCGAGTCCGTGCCCGAGCACGCCGCCCGGATGATTCGCACCGCCTGGTCCCTCGGCGCCCGCGAGGACCTCAAGCACCTGAACCTGCGCAAGTGGGCCCACATGCTCGGCTTCCGCGGCCACTTCTCCACCAAGACCCGCGCCTACTCCACCACCCTCGGCGCCCTCCGGGCCGCCCGCGCCGCCTGGCACCGCCGCCACACCCCTCCGCCCTCACCAACCACCCTCGTCCTCACCCACTGGACCTACGACGGCACCGGCCTCACCCCCGACCTCGAACGCCTCGCCGCACTCATCCACGGCAGCCCGACGGGCGAACAGGAGGTAGCGACTCGTGCGTGACGACGAACTCCTCACCGTCCCCGAGGTCATGGCCCGGCTCAAGATCGGCCGCTCCGCCCTCTACGACCTCCTGCGCACCCGCCGCCTGGCCTCGCTGACCATCGGCCGCGCCCGCCGTATCCCCGCCCACGCCCTCGCTGACTACGTCCAGCGCCACCTGGAAGAGGCCGCCTGATGACCGCCCCCAAGCGCAAGAAGGCCCGCGCCAACGGCGAAGGCACCATCTACCAGCGCAAGGACGGCCGCTGGGAAGCCGCCGGCTACGTCCTCGCCGCCAACGGCACCCGCAAACGCGTCCGGGTCTACGGCACCACCCGCAAGAATGCGGCCGACAAGCTCGCCGAGAAGATCGCCGACAGCAACCGCGGACTGCCCGTCGCCACCGCCGACAGCACCGTCGGCGACTACCTCACCTACTGGCTCGGCAGCGTCGCCGTCCACCGGCTTCGGGAGAACACCCACACCCGATACGCCGCCTGCGTCCGCCTCCACCTCATCCCCGGACTCGGCACCAAGAAGGTCGCCCGCCTCACCGCCAAGGACGTACGCACCTTCCTCGACCGGCTCCGCACCACCTGCCAATGCTGCGCCCAGGGCCTGGACACCGAACGGGAGGCGTGCTGCGCCATCGGCGAGTGCTGCCAGAAGCGGCTGTCTCCCTCGACCGTGACCTACGTGCACTCGGTGCTCAAATCGGCGCTGGAACACGCGGTCCGCGAAGACGAGCTGCCCCGGAACGTCGCACGCAACGTCAAGACCACCACGCACCAGCCCAGGCGCTTCCGTCCGCTCACCGCAGCCGAGGCCCGCCAGTTCCTCGACGCGGCCCGCGCCGACCGGCTCCACACCCTGTACGAACTCGCCCTCCGCACCGGACTCCGCAAGGGCGAACTCCTCGGCCTCCGATGGGAAGACCTCGACCTCACAACCGGAACGGCCAGCATCCGCCGCTCGCTCCAGCGCACCCGCACCGGCGGCCTCACGCATCTGCCCACCAAGACCCGGGCGTCTGAGCGCCGTATCGCGCTCCCGACCGAATGCCTCCACTCCCTCAAGGAGCACAAACAGCAGCAAGACAAGGAGCGCAGGACAGCAGGGTCAGCCTGGCAGGACAGCGGCCTCGTCTTCACCACCCCTACCGGCCGGCCTCTCGACCCGGCCAACCTCACCCGCCGCTTCCTCAGCTTCCTCGACCGGGCCGGACTCCGCCGCATCCGCTTCCACGACCTCCGCCACTCGACCGCCACCCTGCTCCTGGAACAGGGCGTCGACCTCGTCGTGATCAAGGAACTCCTCGGCCACGCCCACATCGGCGTCACCGCTGGCGTCTACGCCCACGTCCGGCTCCGCCTCCAGCGCCAAGCCATCGACACCCTTGGCAACGCACTCAGCCCGACCGAGAACGACCCTGGCGACCCACCCGCCGCAGCCGTCGTCCGCTGACCCGGGGTATTCAGCGGAATTGGGTGATCTGACGGTCCGGTAGCAGAAAGGTGCCGCTGGCCTGCAAGGATGCGAGTGTCTAGGTCGTATCCGC
>NZ_JBHYMF010000245.1:0-9088 GCF_042742855.1 Streptomyces sp. NPDC058877
GCCCTGCACATACGAGGCGGTGGTGCCGCTCGGCACCACCGCCTCCCGAGTAATCAGGCGCACGCCCCGAAGGGCAGGGGGCCGGCCCCGGATGGGGGACGGTCCGGGGTTTTCCCGGGAGTTCCCCGGGGATCGGGCGGTTTTTCCCGCCCGTTCCACGGGGCGGGGCCCACCGCCGCCCCGCAGGACCGGCACCGGTTGACGGTCCCGGAGCCGGGATCCGCAGGCCTCAGCCGGTTTCCTCGCCCGTCCCCCGGCTGTCCGCGAGCGCCCGCAGGGCCCGGGCGTCGCGGATCGCCGATTCCTTCGCGATGCCGGGCTGGATGCCGAGCGCGGGCAGGCTGGTGCCGTCGCTCAGGTCGAGGAAGACCCAGGGATCGCCGGGGCGGAGGTTGACCTTGAGGATCTCCGCCCAGGCGAGGCGCCGGGTCCTGGTGATGTTGACGACCGTGACGCCCTCGTCGTCGGCGACGACCTTGGGGCGACTCAAGAGGATGAGCACCCCGAAGAGCAGCGCGGCGGTGAAGACGAAGCTGCCCCGCTCCCCCGGCCCCAGTCGCTCCAACATCAGCGCGATGCCGGTGATGACCGCGAACATCGCGGCCCCGACGGTCAGCAGGACGGCCCGGGTGCGACCGGGACGGAAGGTGACCGGAAGGGTGGGCGTGATCGACTGGGACATCGGGGTTCCTCGGTGCCTGGTGGACGTGCGGGTCGGGTCGCCCTCAGAGGCGACAGGCGTGGATGGCGGTGGTGAGGATGGCTCGGGCGCCGAGCTCGTAGAGGTCGTCCATGATCCGCTGCGCCTCCTTGGCGGGGACCATCGCCCGGACGGCGACCCAGCCTTCGTTGTGCAGCGGGGAGATCGTCGGCGACTCCAGGCCCGGGGTCAGGGCGACGGCCTGCTCCAGGTGCTCGGCCCGGCAGTCGTAGTCCATCATCACGTAGCTGCGGGCGACGAGGACGCCCTGGAGGCGGCGGAGGAACTGCTGGACCTGCGGGTGGTCGAGGTCGGCGCCGTGGCGGCGGATGACGACGGCCTCGGAGGTCAGGATCGGCTCCCCGATCACTTCCAGGCCCGCGTTGCGCAGGCTGGTTCCGGTCTCCACGACGTCGGCGATGACCTGGGCCACGCCCAGCTGGATCGCGGTCTCGACGGCACCGTCCAAGTGAACGACGGAGGCGTCGATGCCCTGGTCGGCCAGGTGCTTGGCGACGATGCCCTCGTAGGACGTGGCGATCGTCATGCCTCCGAAGTCCTCGGGGCCGTTCGCGGTCCCGGGGCGGGTGGCGTAGCGGAAGGTGGAGCGGCCGAAGTTCAGCGGGAGGATCTCCTCGGCGCTGGCTCCGGAGTCCAGGAGCAGGTCCCGGCCGGTGATGCCGATGTCCAGCTTGCCGGAGGCGACGTAGATCGCGATGTCCTTCGGCCGCAGGTAGAAGAACTCGACCTCGTTGTCGGGGTCGATGACCACGAGCTCCTTGGACTCCTTGCGCTGGCGGTAGCCGGCCTCATGGAGCATTGCCGACGCAGGTCCGGAGAGGGAACCCTTGTTGGGGACGGCGATGCGCAGCATGGGATGAGCTTCCTTTGCCTGGGAGTTTCGGGGAGGGGAACGGGCGTGCTCAGAGGTGGGCGTAGACGTCGTCGAGCGAGATCCCGCGGGCGACCATCATCACCTGGACGTGGTACAGCAGCTGCGAGATCTCCTCGGCGGCAGCTTCCTTGCCCTCGTACTCGGCGGCCATCCAGACCTCGGCGGCCTCCTCGACGACCTTCTTGCCGATGGCATGGACGCCCTTGCCGACCAGTTCCGCGGTGCGGGAGGTGGCGGGGTCGCCGGTTTCTGCCTTGAGCTTGAGCTCCGCGAAGAGCTCTTCGAAGGTTTTGTTCGCCATGATGGTCCTAAGAGTACGGGGTGGAGGAAGGCGGGCGTACGGCGCCTCCGTTGGGGTGGCGGCAGGACGGCGGGCTCAGCGCCAGGGTTCGCTGACCGTGCGCAGCGTGGTGGCGGTGGCGACGGCGGCGGTGACCGCTTCGTGCCCCTTGTCCTCGGAGGAGCCTTCGAGGCCGGCCCGGTCGAGGGCCTGCTCCTCGTTGTCGACGGTGAGGACGCCGAATCCGACGGGTACGCCGGTGTCGATCGAGACCTGGGTGAGGCCGTGGGTGACGCCCTGGCACACGTACTCGAAGTGCGGCGTTCCGCCGCGGATGACGACGCCGAGCGCCACGATGGCATCGTAACCGCGTCCGGCGAGCACCTTCGCCACGACCGGGAGCTCGAAGCTGCCGGGGACGCGCAGCAGCGTCGGCTCGTCGATGCCGAGTTCGCTGAGGGCGCGCAGGGCACCGTCGACGAGTCCGTCCATGATCTTCTCGTGCCACTGCGCCGCGATGACCGCGACCCGGAGGTCGCCGCAGTTCTTCACGCTGAGGACGGGTGCGCCCTTGCCGCTCATGTCTCTCCTTGCCGATTCGTGTGTGCGTGGTTACTGGTTGCCGCAGGTGGAGGCCGGGGAGCCGTCCAGCCAGGGCAGGTCGTGCCCCATCCGGTCCCGCTTGGTGCGCAGGTAGCGGAGGTTGTGCTCGCCGGCCTGGACCGGCATGGGCTCCCGACCCTGGACCGTGAGGCCGTGTCGGGTCAGTGCACCGATCTTGTCGGGGTTGTTGGTCATCAGGCGCAGGCTGCGGACGCCGAGGTCACCGAGGATCTGTGCGCCGGCCGCGTAGTCGCGGGCGTCGGCGGGCAGTCCGAGTTCCAGGTTGGCGTCCAGGGTGTCGCGCCCGCGCTCCTGGAGCTCGTACGCCCGGAGCTTGGACAGCAGGCCGATGCCGCGGCCCTCGTGACCGCGCAGATAGACGACGACGCCCCGCCCCGCCTCGGTGATCCGGTCCATGGACGCCTGGAGCTGGGGTCCGCAGTCGCAGCGCAGGGAGTGGAAGATGTCACCGGTCAGGCACTCTGAGTGGACCCGGACGAGGACGTCCTCGCCGTCGCCGATCTCACCGTGGACGAGGGCGACGTGTTCGACGCCGTCGACCGTGGAGCGGTAGCCGTAGGCGGTGAACTCGCCGTGCGCGGTGGGGAGGTGGACCTCGGCCTCGCGGCGGACGGTCGGTTCGGCCGAACGTCGGTAGGCGATCAGGTCCTCGATCGAGATGATGGTGAGGCCGTGCTTGCGGGCGAAGGGCACGAGTTCGGGCAGGCGCAGCATGACGCCGTCCTCGCCGGCGATCTCGACGATCGCGCCGGCCGGGCGGAGGCCCGCGAGACGGGCGAGGTCGACGGCGGCCTCGGTGTGTCCGTTGCGGACGAGGACGCCGCCGGGCTTGGCGCGCAGGGGGAAGACGTGGCCGGGGCGGACGAAGTCGGACGGCTCGTGGTGGCCCGAGGCGAGCATCCGCAGGGTGGTGGCGCGGTCGGTGGCGGAGATGCCGGTGGTGACGCCGTGGGCGGAGGACGCGTCGACGGAGACGGTGAAGGCCGTGCGCATCGACTCGGTGTTGTGCTCGACCATCTGCGGGAGCTGGAGGCGATCGAGTTCGTCCTCCTCCATGGGGGCACAGATGAGTCCGCGGCACTCGCTCATCATGAAGGCGATGATCTCGGGCGTGGCCTTCTCGGCGGCGATGACGAGGTCGCCCTCGTTCTCGCGGTCCTCGTCGTCGACGACCACGACGGGGCGGCCCGCGGCGATGTCACGGATGGCCTGTTCGACGGGGTCGAGGGCCAGGTCGGTGGTGTCCCAGATCGGAAGCGCGCTCATGCCGTGGCTCCTTCCAGAGCGGAGGGCGTGCGCGTCCGGAGCCACCAGTCGCGCATGCCCCAGATGACGAGGACGAAGTAGATGACGTAGACCATTCCGGAGAAGGCGAGGCCGCTGCTGAAGGCGAGCGGGACGCCGACGAGGTCGACGAGGAGCCAGGCGAACCAGAATTCGACGAGGCCCCGGGCCTGGGCGACCATGGCGACGAGCGTGCCGACGAAGATGTACGCGTCGGCCCAGGGGCTCCAGGAGAGCTGCGGGAAGAGGGTGAAGAGGCCCCCGACGGCGAGGGTTCCGGCGACGGCACCGGCGAGGAGCAGTCCGCGCTCCTGCCAGCTGGCGAAGCGGACGGCGATGGAGCCGTCCTGGGCCTGCTGCTTGCCGCGCTTCCACTGCCACCAGCCCCAGGCGGCGACGCCGATGACGAGGAGCTGCTTGCCGACGCCGCCGGAGAGGTGCGCGGAGGCGTAGGCGCCCACGAGGATGACGCCGGAGAGCAGTTGGGCGGGCCAGGTGAGGAGGGAACGGCGCCAGCCGAGCGCGAGCGCGATCAGGCCGATGGTGTTGCCCATCATGTCGGACCACACGATGGACTGGCCGAAGACGGTGAACGCCTCGGAGTTGAGCCAGCTCACTTCTCGTTCTCCTTGGCGTCGGTGCCGAGCAGTCGCTCGACGTACTTGGCGATGACGTCCACTTCGAGGTTGACCGGGTCGCCGGACTGCTTGATGCCCAGCGTGGTCAGGTCGAGGGTGGTCGGGATGAGGCTGATGGTGAACCAGTCGTCGGCGACCTCGACGACGGTGAGGCTGACGCCGTCGACCGTGATCGAGCCCTTCTCCACGACGTACCGGGAAAGGTGGGCGGGGAGGCCGACCTTGACGAGTTCCCAGTGCTCGGAAGGGGTTCGTTCCAGGATGGTGCCGGTGCCGTCGACGTGGCCCTGGACGATGTGGCCGCCGAGCCGGCCGCCCACGGCCATGGGGCGCTCCAGGTTGACCCGGGAGCCGACGCCGAGGGCGCCGAGGCTGGAACGCTTGAGCGTTTCGGCCATGACGTCGGCGGTGAACTCGCCGTCCCCGAATTCGACGACCGTGAGACAGACACCGTTGACGGCGATGGAGTCGCCGTGCTGGGCGCCTTCCGTGACCAGGGGGCCGCGCAGTCGGAAGCGGGAGGCGTCCTCCAGCTGCTCGACGGCAACGACCTCGCCCAGCTCTTCGACGATTCCGGTGAACACGGTCAGGCTCCCTTGGGGGTGGCGGTGATGCGGATGTCGGGTCCGATGGATGCGGTCTCGGTGATGCGGAGCCGCAACGCCTCGGTGATGGTGGTGATTCCGGCGTCGGCGAGGGCGGTGGGGCCCGCGCCGAGGAGGACCGGTGCCAGGTAGCCGACGACCTGGTCGACGGCGTCCGCGGCGAGGAAGGCGCCCGCGAGGGTGGGGCCGCCTTCGAGGAGGACGGATCGGACGCCGCGTGCGTGCAGGGCGTCCAGGAGGGCGGGAACGGAGAGGCCGCGCTCGGCCCTGGGGAGCCGTACGACCTCCGTGAGGGTGGTCCCGGCGTCCTCGGCGATCGCGATCAGGGTGGGAGCGGCGCCGTCGAGGACACGGGCCCCGGGCTTGACGGCGGTCGCCTCGGTGTCGACGACGACCCGCAGCGGTTGCACGGCGCCCTCGATGCCCCGTACCGCCAGGTGGGGGTCGTCGGTACGGGCGGTGCCGGAACCGACGACGACGGCGTCGGCTTCGGCGCGCAGCCGGTGGACATCGGCACGGGACTCGGCGGAGGTGATCCAGCGGGAGGTGCCGTCGGCGGCGGCGATCCGGCCGTCGAGAGTGGCGGCGTACTTCCAGCGGACGAAGGGCCGACCGCGGCGCACGGAGGTGAGCCAGGCGATGTTGCCCGCCTCGGCCTCGTCGGCGAGGAGCCCCTGGGAGACCTCGACCCCGGCGGCCCTGAGAGTGTCGGCACCGCCCGTGGCCTGCGGGTTCGGGTCACCGACCGCGTACACCACTCGGCTGATCCCGGCCTCGATGAGGGCCTGGGCGCAGGGCCCGGTGCGGCCGGTGTGGTTGCAGGGTTCGAGGGTGACGTAGGCGGTGCCGCCGCGTGCCAGGGCGCCGGCCTCGCGCAGGGCGTGGACTTCGGCGTGGGGGCCGCCGGCGCGCTGGTGGTGCCCCTCGCCCACCCGGTGGCCCGAGGCGTCGGTGATGACGCACCCGACGACGGGGTTGGGGCTGGTGGCGCCGAGACCGCGGGCGGCGAGCTCGACGGCGCGTCGCATGGCGGTGGTGTCGGCCTGCTGGGCCACCGGGTCCTCCTGCCTCTTCGGGCACGGACTCCGGGGCCTGTCGATGACGACAGAGAGCGGGAAGGACGCCTCGCGCAGGATGCGCCGATGGCCGTGTCCTTCCGGGTACGCCGATCAGCGGTGACTCGGCGACCAGCGGACGTACGGCCGGCGCACCCTCGAAAGGGGTCACCCGCCGCGCACTGCCTCCCATCCGGACTTTCACCGTCGGTCCAGGAATTTCACCTGGTCAACCGGCCGCTGGCTGCGGACGGGTCGCGGACTATACCGCCGGTTCGGAATTACACCGACCCCGGAGTGCGCTGCTGCTGATACAGGGCCAGTGTGCCACGGTCGACGACGGTCGACAGGAGCGGGGTCCTGTGGGCTGGGTCACAACCCTTCATAGAACTCTTCTATGGTCCAGACCTATTGACGCACTGGTCTAGTCCTTTTAATGTCCGTGTCACCTCCGAGGTACTGGTCCGACGGCGTGCACTCCCCGGGCCCAACACGCTCCACCCCCCTGTTCGTTGCGTTCGTCCGACCCCTACGCCCGAGGGCGTGGGGAGACTCCCCGCCCCAGGAGGAACCGATCGTGCTGTCCCCCACGACCAAGAGAGCATCGCTGCTCGCGTCCGGCGCCGCCGTCGCCGGATTGCTGCTCAGCTCGCTCTCCGGCGGCGTCTCGTACGCGGCCGACAACGAGTCCTGCCGCCCCGACGGCCTGTACAAGACCCCGGGCGTCGACGTCCCCTACTGCTCGGTCTACGACACCGAAGGCCGCGAGAAGATGGGCGCGGACCACCAGCGCCGGGTCATCGGCTACTTCACGGGCTGGCGCACCGGCAAGAACGGCGAACCCGCGTACCTGGCCAAGGACATCCCGTGGGACAAGATCACCCACATCAACTACGCCTTCGGTCACGTCGGCAGCGACAACAAACTGTCCGTGGGCACGGACGGCCCGGACAACGCGGCCACCGGAATGACCTGGCCCGGCGTCGCCGGCGCGGAGATGGACCCCGGGTTCTCCTACAAGGGCCACTTCAACCTGCTCAACAAGTTCAAGAAGCAGCACCCGAACGTGAAGACGCTGATCTCGGTCGGCGGCTGGGCGGAGACGGGCGGTTACTTCGCCGACAACGGCGACCGGGTCGCCTCCGGCGGCTTCTACTCGATGGCCACCAACGCCGACGGTTCGGTCAACCAGGCCGGGATCGACACCTTCGCCACCTCCGCCGTCGACTTCATCCGGAAGTACGGCTTCAACGGCGTCGACATCGACTACGAGTACCCGACCACGATGAAGGACGCGGGCAACCCGCTCGACTGGCAGCTCGCCAACGCGCGCCGCGCCGGTCTCGTGCAGGGCTACGCGGCGCTCATGAAGTCCCTGCGCGAGAAGCTGGACACGGCGGGCGCCGCCGACGGCAAGCACTACCTGCTGACCGTCGCGGCCCCCTCCTCCGGCTACCTGCTGCGCGGCATGGAGACCTTCCAGATGCAGAAGTATCTGGACTACGTCAACATCATGTCCTACGACCTGCACGGCGCCTGGAACGAGTACGTCGGCCCCAACGCCTCCCTCTTCGACGACGGCAAGGACGCCGAGCTCGCCGCCGCCAACGTCTACGGCAGCCAGCAGTACGGCAACATCGGCTACCTCAACACCGACTGGGCCTACCACTACTTCCGCGGCTCGATGCCGGCCGGCCGCATCAACATCGGCCTGCCCTACTACACCCGCGGCCACAAGAACGTGCAGGGCGGCACCGACGGCCTGTGGGGCAAGGCCTCCTCGACCACCTGCCCGGCCGGATCCGGCCTGACCAAGTGCGGCGACGGCGCCACCGGCATCGACAACCTGTGGCACGACAAGGACACCAACGGCGTCGAGTCGCCCGCCGGCTCCAACCCGATGTGGCACGCCAAGAACCTGGAGAAGGGGATCGTCGGCGACTACGTCACGCAGTACGGCTTCCCGGCCGGCACCACCCTGACCGGCACCTACGCCCGCAAGTACGACTCGACCCTGGTCGCGCCGTGGCTGTGGAACGCCGAGAAGAAGGTCTTCCTCTCCACCGAGGACGAGCAGTCCGTGGCCGCGAAGGCCGACTACGTGGTCGACCGCGGCATCGGCGGCACCATGGTCTGGGAGATGGCCGGTGACTACGCCTGGAACGCGACCAAGGGCCAGTACGAGATGGGCTCCACGCTCACCTCGCTGATGTACGACAAGTTCAAGTCGGCCGCCCCGTACGGCGCGAAGAAGTCCAACGCGACGCTGCCGACCCAGGCCGTGAAGATCGACACCCAGTTCACCGAGTTCAAGCTGGGCGACTCGAACTACCCGATCACGCCGAAGATCAAGATCACCAACAACACGGCGACGACGCTGCCCGGCGGCACCGAGTTCCAGTTCGACTACGGAACCTCGGCCCCGAGCAACGCCTCGGACCAGTCCGGCTTCGGCACCAAGGTCATCAGCAGCGACCACACCGGCTCCAACGTGGGCGGACTGAAGGGCGACTTCCACCGCGTGTCGCTGAAGCTCCCGGCCTGGCAGTCGCTGGCCCCGGGCGCAACGATCGACCTGGCGTTCAACTACTACCTGCCGGTGTCCACCCCCTCCAACTGGACGGTGAACATCAACGGCACGGCGTACGCCCTCGTCGGTGACCTGGCGCGCGGCACGACGGTCGTGGAGCCGGGCACCACCACCCCGCCGACCACCCCGCCGACCACTGAGCCGACCACTCCGCCGACCACCACTCCGCCGACCACCGAGCCCCCCACGGGCTGCACCGCCCCGGCGTACGTGGCCGGCACCATCTACACCGGCGGCACCGAGGTCTCCCACAACGGCCACACCTGGAAGGCCCAGTGGTGGACCCAGAACGAGGAGCCCGGCACGACCGGCGAATGGGGCGTCTGGAAGGACCTCGGCACCTGCTGACACCCCCTCCGAAACCCCCGGCGGCGGACCTCACGGCCCTTGCCGCCGCCGGGCCCGCTTCGCGCCGCG
>NZ_JBHYMF010000246.1:0-9085 GCF_042742855.1 Streptomyces sp. NPDC058877
CCTCAAGCTGAACACACGACCCCGGCAGACCCTCGGGTTCGAAACTCCCGCTGATAGGCTCGCGGCAGCTGTTGCATCAACCGGTTGACTCCGCCACCGCCTTCTTCGTGAAGGAGAACGACCGGTGAGCGAGCTGTACCGGTTCATCCACGCGGAGAAGGCGAAATACCCGGTCGTTCTGCTGTGCCGGGTGCTGAAGGTCGCCCGCTCGTCGTACTACGCGTGGTGTGATGGCGAGACCGCCCGCCGCGCCCGTCAGGCCGCCGACGACGCGCTCGGGCACGAGATCACGGTGCTCCACATCGCCTCCCGCCACACTTACGGTGTCCCGCGCATCCACGCTGAGCTGCGGCGCCTGGGGCGGCGGGTGAACCGCAAGCGCATCGCGCGCGTGATGCGTGAGCGCGACATACGCGGCGTCACGCGGCGCAGGCGCCGCTCGCTGACCCGGCCGGATGCGAAGGCGAAGCCGGCCCCGGACCTGATCGGCCGCGACTTCCACGCCGAGCGTCCCGGGATCAAGCTGGTCGGCGACATCACCTACCTGCCCACCGCCGAGGGCTGGCTCTACCTCGCCTGCTGGCTGGACCTGGCCACCCGCGAGGTCGTCGGCTATGCCATGGCCGATCACCACCGTGCCGAGCTCGTCGTCGACGCCCTGGACATGGCCCATGGCCGGGGGAACCTGGAGCCGGGCTGTGTGATCCACAGTGATCGCGGCAGCGAGTACACCTCATCCCAATTCCGGGACCGAATAGGCGAGTTGGGACTCCGGCAGAGCTGCGGGCGGACCGGATCATGCTTCGACAATGCCGCCGCGGAGAGCTTCTGGGCCCTGCTCAAGGAGGAGATCGGCACCCGGACCTGGCCCGACCGGGCGACCGCCCGCGCCGAGGTCTTCACCTTCATCGAGACCTTCTACAACCGCCGCCTGCGCAAGCACAAGATCTTCGGCTACCTCACCCCGGCCGAGACCCGGCAGCGGCATCAACACGCTCTCGCGGCATAACCATCGAGTGTCCGAGATCACGGGGAAACTTCACCGCGGCCTTCCTCCACGGCCCCGCCCAGCTCTTCGCCGCCGTCGTGACCCCCGACACGACGGACGACATCCACGACGACCAGGTCCACGACGAAGCCGAGGTGGAAGCCCGATGACCGTGATGGACGCCGCCCTGCGGGAGTCACTCAAGGCCCTGCGACTGTCCGGCATGCTGGAAACCCTCGACGCCCGCCTCGCCCAGGCCCACGGCGGCGAGCTCGGCCACCTCGACTTCCTCCAGGTCCTCTGTCAGGACGAGATCACCCGCCGCGAGACCGTCGCCTTCCAACGCCGCCTGCAGTGGGCGAAGTTCGAGCAGCAGGTCACCCTGGAGGAGTTCGACTTCACCGCCTCATCGAAACTGCCCGCCGCCCAGATTCGCGACCTGGGAGCCCTACGCTGGCTCCACGCAGGGGAGTTGGTCATCCTCTTCGGCCCCGTCGGCGTCGGCAAGACCCACATCGCCCAGGCCCTCGGCCACCTCGCCGTCCGTCAGGGCGCCCACGTCCGCTTCGCCAAGACCAGCCGTATCCTCGCCGACCTCGCCGGCGGCCACGCGGACCGCACCTGGGAGAAACGGATCCGCGAACTCGTCCGCCCCGACGTCCTCATCCTCGACGACTTCGCCATGCGACAGCTGTCCGCGGCCCAGGCTGATGACCTCTACGAACTTGTCTCCGAGCGACAGGGCCGGTCCCTGATCATCACCAGCAACCGGGCGCCCAGCGACTGGTATCCCCTCTTCCCCAACCCCGTCGTCGCCGAGTCCCTCCTGGACCGGCTCATCAACACCAGCCACCAGGTCATCATGAACGGCCCCAGCTACCGCCCCAACAAGCGACCCCGGACTCCTGCTGCCAAGCCGTCGACCAGCTAGGCCAGGCCGCTCGCGGCCTATGAGAAGGTCATCCGCATGGCCGAGTCCTGGATCTTCAGCGATGGCACCGTCCCAGCGTCGCCCGCGGCGGCGCTGGCGGTGCTTCGAGAGCGAATCGATGCCGGTCAGCTGGAAACATGGCTGACCAGTTCGCATGGTCGTTCTCTGGCCGTCATCACGAACGCCAAGCGCGCGATGGTGATGCTCCTTGATGACGAGGACGATCCCGGCGAGCACGCTGTCACACCGGAAGCTATCGGCCGGAGCACGGGCTTCATCCTGGCCAACGGCCAGCACGACGAGTACCTCGACGAGGACACAGTGCCGCTGCCCGACTCACTGCGGATCGTCGACCACATCCTCACGGCAGGCATCCCACCGGGCGACACAACGTGGTCGGTCGACAGATAGAAGACGGCAGCACCTGGGGAATTACGTGACCGCAGCCCTGGGGAATTACGGGCTCTGGCGCTGATCTTGTGACGCTGTGGGTGTCAGGGCGTGAGGAGTACGCGCTTGCGCAGGAAGTCGAGGTTGGCGCGTCCATAGCCTTGTCTTTTGAGTAGTTTCGTCCTTGTGACCTGTCCTTCCACCTGGCCGGAGCTCCAGGGGGTGGAGAGCCCGGCGGTGACGGCGTCGATGTCGCGGCTCAGTCCGGTGACGAGGGAGTGCAGGGCGGGCAGGTCGTCGGCGAGGACGCGCTCCATCCAGGCGGGCAATTGGTCGCCCCGCAGGTCGCGCATCATGGCAGCGAAGTCGCGGACGTGGTGGGTGACGGCGTCGAGTTCGGGACAGCTGGTCCGGATCTCCTTGAGATCGGCGGCATCATCGGCTGTCAGGTTTCCGGGGTCGGTCATGATCCAGCGGACGATGCGGCGGGGCCGTGGAGCCGGGCGCCGCGCGGGTGGCGCGGTGGTGGCGGCCTTGAACGGACGGATATAGCGGCGGACGGTCTGGATGCTTCCGGCGAAGCCCAAGGCAACAATCTCCTGGTGGAGCTGGGCACTGTTGTGACAGCCCTCGTTCCACCGCTGGTGGAGGTAGGGCGTGTACTCGTCCAGGATGGTGGACCTGTTCGTCGCTTTGACCAGCAGCTCGTCGACGCTGGTGGCGCGGGCGAAGCGGCGCACGGTGGATCGGTCCAGCCGGAGTGTCCGGCAGATCTCCTCCAGCGTGCTGCCGTCGTCCAGGAGCTGTCGCACGGCGGCGTAGCGTTCCCTGGTCCGGGTCACCAGTCGGCGCTCTCGTCCGCAGACGTCGAGCAGCGCGGCACCCGGTGCCGGCGGCGTCAGCCAGATGTCGTCGCTGGTCGGCAGGGCGGCCGGTACGGTGTTCTCGAACGAGGTCCGGACGCAGGCGTGGTGGGCGGAGACGGTCTTTTCCACGGCCTCGCCGAGGTTGTGCCACAAATGCCAGGCGTCGGCGACCTGCACCGCTTGCGGGGCGCCGCTGCGGGCACTCTCGGCATAGGCCCCGGCCCGGTCCCGGCAAATGATCTCCACTTCCGGATGGCCCTTCAGCCAGGCGGCCAGCGGTTCGGCATCCCGGCCGGGTAGCACGTCCACCGGGCGCCGCCTCTCCAGATCCACCAGGATCGTGGCGTACGAGTCGCCCTTCCGTAGCGCGAAATCGTCGACCCCGAGCACACGGATCTCTCCGACGGGTTCTTCCGGCGTGGCGCGGACCAGACGTAACAGGGTGTCCTTGGCAACGCGCAGGCCCAGCACCCCGGCCAGACGGGCACCCGCGCGGCCGGCCAGCGCGAGAGCGATCGAGGTCAACTGCTCACGCATCAGTGGCGAGTAGCGGGCATGCGGGCTCGTCAGCCCCGCGATCTGCTCGGCGAACGTCACCGCCGGGCACGCCGGGTTCGCGCACTTGAACCGCCGCACCAGCAGCTCAATCACCACACCGGCGCCTCCGACCGCGGCATCCGCGAGCCGCCGCAGGTACCGGCCGTGCACCCGGCCCGACGCACTACCGCAATGCGGACACTCCGCACCCGCCGAGCGGGCCCGCGCATGCATCGTGACCACCCCGGCCACGGCCCGCTCGACCAACTCCACCACGACACCAGCCAGATGAGGGAACAACACCTCGAAACTCCGCGAAGAACACGCCAGCCATGATCACAGCCACCACTGACACCCACCGCGTCACAAGATCAGCGCCAGAGCCGAATTACGCGATCGTCCACACGGTGCTGCTTGGGCAGGTTGTGCTTGAGGTCGGCGTTGACCAGTTCGTCGGGGTTAAGCTCGGGCGAGTACGGGGGCAGGAAGTGCAGTTCGACGTCGTCGGGGTGGGCGGCGAGCCAGTCGCGGACCTTCTTGGAGCGGTGGGCGGAGTGTCCGTCGATCACGAGATGGACCTTGTGGTCGAAGTGACCGGCGAGCCGTTCCAGGAAGCGGCACATTACTTCGGCGGTGAAGCTCTCGGTGAAGACCATGAAGTGCATCCGGCCCTTGGTGCTGATCGCGGACATGGCGTTCACCGAGAACCGGTTCCCGCTCCGCCGCACGACGGGGGTCCTGCCCTTCTCGCCCCAGGTGCGGCCGGTGACCTGGTCGGAGCGGATGCCGACCTGGTCGGCGAAGAGGATCTCGCCGCCGTCCTTCCTTGCCTTCGCGCGGATCTTCGGCCAGGTCTCCTGATGCCAGCGCCGGACGGCCTCGGGGTCCTGCTCGACGGCCCGCTTGTCCGGGCGCTGGAAGGACAGCCCCCACCGCTTCAGGTACTTGCCCACCCCCGGCTCGGTCAGCCGCACCCGGTACAGCTTCGCGATCAGCTCACCCACCAGCCGCCGCGTCCACAACTGACCGGAAAGCCCCACGTCACAGGGCCGGTGGTCCAGGACCGCCTGCCGCACCGCGGCCTGCTCGGCCTCCCCGAGCACCTGGTGCACCCCGACCGGCTTGCCACGCCGACGCATGACCAGCGCGTCCCGCCGGCCGGCCTGCCACTTCGCCCACCACCCGTCGACCGCCTTCAGCGACACCCCGAACACCGCCGCCACGTCCTCACGGTCCCGCCCCGCCACCAACGCGGCCACCGCCCGCAACCGCAGGGCCTCCTGCGCCGACGGCGACAGATGCCGCGCGTCCCCCACCAGATCGCTCACACCCACCCAACGACCCAGAACCCAAACCGTTTCTGATCAATAGGTCTGCGGTGCCAGGGTGCGTAGGACGTCGAACTCGTTGCCCTCGGGGTCTGCCATGACTACCCAATTTCGGTCTGACCCCTGGCCCACATCCGTCTTGGTGGCGCCGAGGCCGAGCAATCTGGTCACCTCGTCCTCGGTGCTGCCGTCGATTGGGCTGACGTCGAGGTGAAGCCGGTTCTTCACGGTCTTGCCCTCAGGTACCTGGATGAACACCAGGGTGGGCGGCATCTGACGGGCCCGAACATCCTCGACGGTCGGCACCCAGGAGCCGATCTCGACCTTGCCCTCGCTCCGGTCGATCACCTTGAAGTCCAGGACCTCGCACCAGAAGGCCGCGAGCCTCTCAGGATCATGGCAGTCAACGGCCAACTCAGTGAACCTACTTGTCATGACTCTCCCCAGGCAGTGCGGACGAAGTTCAGAGTATTGGCCAGGCCGCCCGTCCGACAGATCCGTGATCTTCCTGGCTGGCGAGGCCATCAGATAGGCTTGACCCGGCATCAGATACGCGTGAAGCCCCTGGTAGGAACAGGTCTGCGAAGATCACGTTCCGGAACCAAGAGGCTTCACGCGTTGACCAGTATCACCTACACCGCAACACTCCACGTCGGCAGGGAGACCGCCGAGGCTCTCGCCCAACTCTTGCGCGAGCACCGCGAACGGCTCGGCACCCGCAGGGGGACCCGCGCTCTGGGCGTCTTCAAGCAGGGTGTCCTGGTGCTGCGGTGGTTCGTCGACGGGACGCGGCTGGCCCAACTCGCCCGGGACAACGGGGTTTCGGTGCCCACCGCGTACCGCTACTTGCACGAAGGGCTGACCGTGCTCGCCGACCACGCCCCGGATCTGTCCACCGCGCTGGAACGGGCGGCGTCCGCCGGCTACACCCATCTCAACCTGGACGGCACCGTCATCCGTACTGACCGCGTCGCCGCCCCCGGCCCCAACGGCGCCGACCTCTGGTGGTCCGGGAAGCACAAGCACCACGGCGGCAACGTCCAGGTCATCTCCGACCCCGACGGCTGGCCGATCTGGGTCTCCCCGGTCCGCCCCGGCCGCGAGCATGACACCACCTGCGCCCGCACTCACGGCCTGGTCGACGCCCTCAACCGGCTCGCCTCCACCCTGGACATTCCCACCCTGACCGACCTCGGCCACGTAAACGCCGGCGACGGCTTCCGCCACCCGGTCAAGAAGCCCAAGGGCAGCGAACTCGATGACGAGCAGCAGGCGTTCAACTCGGTCATCCGAGGCGTCCACGCGGTCGCCGAGCGGGCCAACGCCCTGCTCAAGGTCACCTTCAAGGCCCTGCGCCGGGTCAGCCTCGACCCCAGCGGCATCACCCGGATCGCCCGAGCCGCCCTCGTCCTGCTCCAGCTGGAACACGGCCGCACCGTCTGACCGAAGATCACGAAACGTCACGAAACGTTACCGAGAAAGATTCAATGCGACTCGATTCTTCTGTGAAGACGTATGCCGCACGCAAGATCTCCGAGGGAACTCCTCCCATAATGCTCAGCGATGCCTCAAGCGGGTCGCCTGCCGCCAAATCTTCAAGATTTTTGAGCGCTGACGGGAACCTACTCGACAACGTCGAAAACCTCGCTCAAGAGGTTTCACGCGGCACAGCAGCCCCGGGTGTTCGGGGCCTGGGCGAGCGTGGGACAGGGAGGAAATCCGGAGCCCGGCCCAGTCAGGACGATGGCCTGCTGGGTGGAGTCCTTGGCGGAACCGGATGAGGAGCCAGACGAAGCATGACCAGGCGGGCGGGTGGAGGCGGGTCATCCGGTTTGTTCGCGTGGTGTGCGCCACTCCGTGATCGTTCGGACATCTGGTGATCACTATAGGGTTACAGTGTGACATTGCACAGCCGGATGGTCCGGAAATGTGAAGTTCTCAGGGGAGGACCCTTCTTATGTCTCGCAAGTTCGTGCTCGCGGCCGGCGCCGCCGGTCTCGCGCTGATCGCCGTCGCGCCCACCACTGCATCCGCCCAGACCGCCACCGTCACCACCACGGTGTGTGGTGCGTCGGGTCTGCAGGCAGGCCTCGCCACCCGCGTCTGCGCCGACATCACCGGCGACCAGGTCGAGGTGTACGGCCGGATCTCGCTGGCCGGTCCGACCAGCCCCGGCAGCCCGTCTCCACTCGGGCAGGAGCTGTTCACCACGCTGACCGGTGAGGCGCCTGCGGGGACGCTGAACCGGCGGGTGGTCTTCAACTCCTCGATCGTTGAGGTCCG
The DNA here is from genome assembly GCF_042742855.1 of Streptomyces sp. NPDC058877. NCBI lineage: Bacteria > Bacillati > Actinomycetota > Actinomycetes > Kitasatosporales > Streptomycetaceae > Streptomyces > Streptomyces sp. NPDC058877. The sequence continues at coordinate 7,324 of NZ_JBHYMF010000246.1, forward strand.
AGGGATCTCCGGGACCGTCGCCTGCGGCTCGACCGTGAAGGCGAGCTTTGCCGTCACGAGCTACCCGTGGTCGCCGCGACCGGTCGCACTGGAGACCGCCGTCACCTGCTGACGACCGCACCTACCGACCTGGCTCGCCCGTCCCCGGAGGGCGAGCCAGGCCTCCGGCGCTGCCGTGCAGCCCGCCTTCGGTGGGAGCAGGGCCTCAGGCCAGGGGTGACAGCGCGCTTCAGTCGTAGATGGCGATCACGGATGCGGCAGCCACTCGCCGTTAGCATGCCCGTGTGGCTGGGACCTGGACCGAAGAGTAGTTGATCGCGGACGGCTTCGAGCGCGTGTACACCCAGTTGGAGTGGTACGACGGGCCCCGCGTTGGCCTTGCTGACATCGACGGGGAGCCTCACTGCTTCCAGAACCACAACTACGGTCTCGGTGACGAAGACGACGGATACCGGGTCTGGCCCGCGAGCGAGGCCACCGGCTGATCCCCGGACCGCTCCTGCGGCCCTCGGCCCACGCCATCCGGCACTGCCTCGCCGCCACCCACCTCAACCCCCACCATCCCGTCGAGACCGTCCTGGCCTGCGACTTCTGGCGCCGACTCCACCAGACCCGCGCCCTCGTCAGCCACTGCCGCCGCCGCGGCGACCCTCTCCCGCACCACCTACGAGCCTGGGCCCACCATCAGCCGATCCCACCGATCACTGACCCTCAAGATCTCCGGCTGTAGTACCCGCGGCCGAGTGATTGGAGCCGAACGTGTTCGTCTCCACACAATCCACTCCCACCGTGAAATATGCCTCATGCACCGCACGCACGATGTCGGGACGCGTCACATTCAAAATCTCGTTACAGCCCTCAAGGTTTTGAAAGTCCTCAAGACTGGGATCTTGAGCCTGCAACATCGTGCCCATCGCTCCATCCGTAACGACCACTCGATGAGCGAGCGCCTCACGAAGAGCGGTAACACGGTTCCGGCTGTCAGCCTCGATCCGTCAGGGGTGATCGCTGCCGTGTAGCGTGATTGCTTCGCCCTGTTTGTCCTTGCTGTTGGCGGTCAGGGCCGTCGCGTGACGCTGCGGCTGCGCCGGGTTCCACGGTCCCGGTGGTGGTGCTGGACTGCTCCTTTCTGGTCTTCGTCGGGGCGGGGGCCCGGGCGTCAGGTGACGGCGGGGAGTTCGGACAGGCGTCGCCATGCCGTGACGAATGCCTTGGCCCAGGGCCAGTCGGCCGCGAGGCGGAGGTGCCGTCGGCGGGCGTGGGCGGCGAGGCGGGCCGGCAGGTGGTAGATCCGAAAGCGCATGGTGTCGGGTTCGGCGTCGGCGAGGTCGTCTTGATCGTGGAGGGTATGGATATCGCCAGCTGGATGAAGACCACCGCACGGTCCCGCCACCCCGGCCCTCCGGCCGGGAACACCCCGGCCAGTGCCTGCGTCAGCCCCGACCGGTCCGCGAGGCGCCGCAGCAGCACCACCCCGGCATGCCCCACCAGCCCCTTCCCGTCCGCCCTCACGACCAGGCCCCGGTCCCACCCTGTACGCTCGCTCACCAGAAAGGTGCCCTGACTCTTGTGCCGGATACGACGTAGACACTCGCATCCTCACAGGTCAGGGCATCATTTCTGCTACCAGGGCGACAGATCACCCAATTCCGCTGACTGGTCTGGGTCAGTGAGGTCTTCTCGGCAACGTGATGGTTGCGGTGCGTGACAGCTTGCGGGTGGCCTGGGTGATGACCCGACGTCAGACATGCGTGAAGCCCCT